>CAZUDG010000029.1:0-20352 GCA_964618775.1 uncultured Lachnospiraceae bacterium
ATTCTTGTTTAATCTTCTTTTCTTCTTAAAATATCAAAAATATCTAATTTTTCACCCACATTAACATAAAATCTTTGTTTTGGGTGAGGACAAGAGTCTATAACTTTGCCATCTTCATCTTTCATACCTAATACTTTAACATAAAGTGTTTTTCCATCAGGCTTCATAACTTCAATCTCATCTCCAACATCAAATTTGTTACGTTGTTCTAATTCATACATACCTTCTTCATTTTGTCCCTGAACAAAACCTAGGTAGGTATAAGCTTTAACATAAGTATTATTCTCATATATCTGGGCTTCTTTATCTGGTTTTCCAAAGAAGAAACCTGTGGTAAATTCTCTATGAGTGTTTTTCTCAATTTCTTCTTTGTATTTGTGAATATTTTCTTTGTATGTTTCTGGTGAGTCGAAGAAGTCATCAATTGCTTTTCTATATGCTCTTGCTACTGTTGCAACATATAGGGCGCTCTTCATTCTTCCTTCAATTTTAAAACTATCAATACCAGCATCAACTAACTCTGGGATATATTCAATCATACATAAGTCTTTTGAGTTAAATATATAAGTACCTCTTTCATTCTCATACACAGGCAGGTATTCTCCTGGCCTAGTTGCTTCAGTCAAATGATACTTCCATCTACATGGATGGGTGCATTCACCTCTGTTTGCATCACGACCCGTGAAATAATTGCTAAGCAGACATCTTCCTGAATAAGCAATACACATTGCACCATGTACAAATGTTTCTATTTCAAGGTCTTCAGGAATGTTGTTTCTGATTTCTTTGATTTCCTTTAAAGATAATTCCCTTCCAGAGACAACTCTTTGTGCACCCATTCTGTGCCAAAATTTATATGTCCCATAATTCACATTGTTTGCCTGTGTACTTATATGGAACTCCATATCTGGCATTATCTCCTGGGCAATCTCAAATACTCCTGGATCAGAAATAATTATAGCATCTGGCTGAATTTCTTTTAGCTCTTTAAAATATTCTCTAAAGCCTTCTAAGTCCTCATTGTGAGCTATGATATTAGCTGTAACAAAAACTTTTTTACCCCTTTCATGGGCAAAGGCAATGCCTTCTTTCATATCTTCTAGGGAAAAGTTCTTAGCCTTTGCCCTCATACCATAAGCTTCGCCACCTATATAAACTGCATCAGCACCATAGGTAAATGCAAGTTTTAACACTTCTAAATTACTTGAAGGAAGCAGTAACTCTGGTTTCTTTTGTTCTATCATATTAATCTATACCTTTCTTTTCGTACTTAATGTTACTCCATCACCAATAGGAATAATTACTGTCTCAAACTCATCCATATGGGTTACTGTATATAAATACTCACGCATTCTTCCATGAATCGTTCTGTCTCTTCTTCTAATTGCATATCTTGATCCTGCAATATCTCCATCTTGAAGGACATTATCTGTAATTAATATTCCTTTAGGAGTTAGTAGCTTTAATATATGTGGAAGAAAGTTAATGTATTGTCCTTTTGCAGCATCAAGAAATATAAAATCATAAGTCTTATCTTTGTCCTGGCTAAGCTCTTCTAGTATTTCTATCGCGTCCCCTTCTAATAAAGTGATTTTGTCACCTTTAGGGCAGGATGATAAGTTTGCTCTTGCTTCTTTTAATCTCATTTCAACTTTTTCTATTGTTGTAATAGTAGATGTCTCTGGCATATATTCACTCATATATATTGCCGAAAATCCAATTGCTGTACCAATTTCCAAAATTCTATTAGGCGCCAATAATCTTATGAGAAATCTTATTAAAGCTTGTGTTTCTTTTTTTATTATTGGAACATTATCCTTTATTGCAGATTCTTCTAACTCTTTTAAATGTTTTGGGAGTTCTGTTTTTAACGAATTAATATAATCCACAACATTTTTATCAACAATCACTATCTTCTCACCTCACATTTTTAGACAATTGCGAACTTTTTTCGATATCTAGGGAGCTGGCATGACAATAAAATAAGGGGTGACTTTTGTGGTCCCCAACAACGGAACCCCGCTTTTATTGTCATGCAAGCTCCCGGACTAGCACGACAAGTTCACAATTAATAAGAAAGGCGAACCATTAAGTTATCTTGAGGTTCGCCCTTAATTTATATATGTGTTCTTTACATCTTGTTTGATCTGTAAATATTGTTTGACTTGTTATGAAGCCCTGTAGGCTAACTCATTATTAGCTGCTTCATCACCCGTTGATTCACCATCGTCAAGGCCTTTTGTTTCTTCTTCGGTTTCCTCAGTCTCTTCGGTTTCTTCAGTAGCTTGTTCTTCGGCTTCAGCGTCTTCTTCGGTATATGGTTTGGTGATAACTTCGAAGATATCATCATAATCCATAGATGTGTTTAAGGCAAATGTTCCAGGCATAATTGGGTATTGTTTAATTTTTGCATGAATATAGAAGGAATATTTGTTATCAATTACTTTGTTTTGTTCAAGCTTGTTAGCAACATTCATAGTTGACTCACCCTGCTCTACTCTAACAAATACGTCTCTTCCCTCACCCTCGGTTACACCTGTGTTACCAAATATCTGGTAACTCGTATCATATATTACCTTTCCTGCATTCATAACTATATATATAATTATTAAATATAAAAGAGCATTTACTAGCAAATGTAATATGGTCCTTGCAACTTTTAGTATTGTGTTTTGACTGGATTTTGATGCCATAATTAAATTCTCCTTGTTGGGGAACACTATGTCGGAAACCTCTGTAATTTGTTGCCCTTTAGTTCCTTCTTCATATTGACTATATGCCAATAAATATGTCCCTTAGTCTACTTCCATAATTATTGGTAAAACCATAGGTCTTCTCTTTGTTTTTCTCCATAAGAAATTACCTAATGAATCTCTAATCTCATTTTTCATTTTAGACCAATCATTTATATTTTTACTCTGGCACATTTGAAGGGTGTCATTAACAACTTCTTTTGCCTCACCCATTAAGTCTCCTGATTCTCTTACATATACAAATCCTCTTGAAACTATATCTGGTCCAGATAAAATCTGATTTGATCCTCTTTCAAGGCTTATTACTATAATAATAAGTCCATTTTCTGATAAATGTTGTCTATCTCTAAGTACTATATTACCAACATCACCAACACCCAGTCCATCAACAAATATCTCCTGAGCTGGAACCTTATCCACAATTCTTCCTTCTTCTTTATCTAATTGTAACACATCACCTGCATCTAGGATAAATGTATCCTTCTTTTCAATTCCCATAATTTCTGCAAGTTCTGCATTAGCTTTTAAATGCCTGTATTCACCATGAATTGGTATGGCATATTTAGGTTTTGTTAAAGCATATATTAATTTTAATTCCTCTTGACAAGCATGTCCAGATACATGAGTGTCCTGATATATAACATTAGCACCCTTCATTGATAATTCGTTAATTACTTTCGATACTGCCTTTTCATTACCAGGGATTGGTGTTGAACTAAAAATTATTGTATCTGTAGGTTTTATAGATATCTTACGGTGGATATTAGCTGCCATCCTTGACAATGCCGCCATAGACTCTCCTTGACTACCAGTTGTAATAACTACAATTTGATCGTCAGGATAATTATTCATTTCACTAACATCAATTAACATATTCTCTGGTATATCAAGATATCCAAGTTCTGATGCAGTAGCAACAATGTTTTTCATGCTTCTACCTTCAACAATAACTTTTCTTCCATACTTGCCAGCTGAGTTAACAATTTGTTGAACTCTATCTACGTTAGAGGCAAATGTTGCTACAATAATTCGAGTTTTGTCATTATCTGCAAATATGGTATCAAAACTTTTTCCTACTGTTTTTTCAGACATAGTAAAACCAGGTCTTACTGCATTGGTACTATCAGATAATAAGGCTAATACGCCCTTCTTACCTAGTTCTCCAAAGCGTTGTAAATCTATAGGTTCTCCATATACTGGCGAGTAATCAACTTTAAAGTCTCCTGTATGAACAATCAACCCAGCTGGACTAAATATAGCAAATGCAGCTGCATCTGCAATACTATGGTTTACTTTAATAAATTCAATTCTAAAGCATCCAAGATTAATAGCCTGCCCGTGTTGAATTACTTTTCTTTTAGTAGTTTGAAGCATATTATGTTCTTTAAGTTTATTCTCTAAAATTCCTATGGTTAGCTTTGTAGCATAAACTGGAACATTTATATCCTTTAATATATAAGGCAGGGCCCCAAGATGATCCTCATGTCCATGAGTAATTATAAATCCCTTCACCTTATCCTTGTTCTCTTTTAAGTATGTCACGTCTGGTATTACACTATCAATACCTAACATGTCATCTTCCGGAAATGATATTCCACAGTCTACTACAATAATGCTACCATCACATTCAAATGCAGTTATATTCATTCCGATTTTTTCTAACCCACCTAGGGGTATAATTTTAACACTTTTTGTATCTTTTTTTGTTGTCTTCTGATCCTTTTTCAAAAGATTGCACCTCCATAATTTTTTTATTTTAAGTGCAGCCTTTATAAATTAATATAGTAGATATGTTATTCTTTTTCCGATTTTTTTTTCGATTCTTCTTCTATACAATCACTACAGTATCCATATAACTTTACTTCATGATCTACAACTTGAAAGCTCATAGTTCTCTCTATCTTTTCTTCTAGTTCATCTAATAAGTCACCTTCGAAAGATAATATTTTGTCACAATTCAAGCATATTAAGTGATGATGATGGTGTTCATCATCATCACTGCCTCTTTTGCCTATTTCATATCGAGTCTGACCATCACCAATGTTTAGCTTATCAATAAGTTTTAACTCTGACAATAATTGAATAGTTCTGTATATCGTCGCTAATCCAATGTCTGGATTTTCTTTTTTTACTAATTCATATATTTCTTCAGCAGTTAAATGCTTATCTGGTCTTTTTTTTAATACCTCGAGAATCATGAGCCTTTGTGAAGTCACTTTAAGTCCGTTTTCTCTTAACAATCTTTTAAAGCGTTCATATTTATCAGGCATAGTTCACCTACCCCAATCTACTATCTAATTTATAATCGCACTATTTAAAATCCGTTTCACTTTATTCTAATTCGATACTAACATCATCTAGTAATTCTTCAAAAATTTTAGATAATATCTTAATTTCCTCTTCATTTTCTACAAATTCATATACTGATGTGTTATCATCTTCGTTAGAAAAATCTTTTAATATATAAGCAGTTTCTTCATCTTCCCCATCACTTGCAAGAAGATAAATCTGACCGTTTAGTTTCGTTTGTTCAATTAAATATAATTCTATCTCTTCATTATCATCTGTAATAAATGTTATTGTATTCTTTTTATTCATTATTGCTCCTAGTTTTATTATAAATATAATCCAAATAATTCTGCAAAATCAGTACAGCCGCTAGCTTATCTATTACTTTACCTCTATTCTCTCGTCTAACGTCACCAGATATTAGCGTTTTACTTGCTTCTACTGTTGTTAGCCTTTCGTCCCACAGCACCACTTCTAGTCCTGTCCTATTACTAAGCTTTTCTGCAAATTCTTCTGTTTTTTTTGCTCGTTCTCCTATTGTATTATTCATATTCTTAGGATAACCTAAAACAATCAATTCTACATCGAATTCTTCTATTAGTTCATCAATTCTTGCAAGAGACTTACGTAAATGATTTTCCTTTTTTCTATGTATAGTCTCTATACCTTGTGCAGTTAAGTGTAATTCGTCACTGATAGCAAGACCAATTGTTGAGCTACCATAATCTAAACCCATTATTCGCATAAATTCTCCACTGTTTCTGTATTAGCCTACCTTAAATTGTTCCCGATATAATCTTTAAATAGTACTTCTAAGATTTCATCCCGTTCAACTTTCATAATTAAACTTCTAGCACCTTTATGACCAGTTATATAAGTTGGATCTCCAGACATAATATATCCAACAAATTGATTGACTGGATTATATCCCTTTTCATCTAAAGCGCTATACACTCGTGCTATTACATCTTTTACATTCTTCTCTTTATCTTTTTGTATGTTTTTAAAATATTGTGTGTTGTTAAATTCCTGCAAAACGTCACGCCCTTTTTCTTATTACTTTGAATTATATGCAAATGTTTCAAAGTTGTCGTATTAAACAGACATATATCAAGTCAGTCCGAACCATCAATACATCTATAATAATATAACTTAAGATAAATTACAATCTATATTAAAATAATTAATCTGTCAAATGTATAACTTTGTAAAATAACCCTTCATAAATTAGTAATTTATAAATTACTATCCCTTTATCTCTCCATACATAATCTCGTCTGTTATCTGCTTGCTAATCGTTACAGGAATTATTTGATTAGTAAGGTCTTTCTCAGACACAAGTGCTATTTTTATATATCTTTCATTGTGACCCACTTGGTAAATAAGATCATTTATAGTTATTTTCTCTTCTATTAAAACTTTTTCATCTTTAGAAATAAATGAAGACATATAATTTTTCTTCATTTTTTCACTAAGTCTACTCAACTTGTTACTACGTTCTTTTTTTATTGTATTGTCAACTTGATCTGGCATTCTCTCCGCCACTGTGCCTCTTCTTGGTGAATATTTAAATATGTGCATTTCTGAAAATGCTATATCTTCTAAAAACTTTGCAGAAGCCTCATAATCTTCCTGGCTTTCTCCTGGAAAACCAACAATAACATCTGTAGTAATTGCTGGATTATCAAAATACTCCCTTAGTAAATCACACTTCTCTTTATATTCCTCAGTTGTATATTTTCTATTCATCCTCTTTAGGGTATTGTCACATCCACTTTGTAAGGATAAATGAAAATGAGGACATAATTTAGTATTCTTAGATAATATTTTTACAAATTCATCTGTTATTATTCTAGGTTCTAATGAGGAAAGACGAATTCTTTCTAACTTTTCAATCTTTGATAATTCCACAATAAGCTCTACCAGTTTCGGGGATTTGTCTTCATTATCAGCAAAATCAATCCCATATGATGATAAATGAATTCCTGTAAGTACAACTTCTTTATACCCATTCTTAGTTAGTTCTTCAACTTCTGCTAATACAGAGTCTACCCCTCTGCTCCTTACTCGCCCACGTGCATAGGGAATAATACAATAGGAGCAAAATTGATTACATCCATCTTGAATTTTTATTGATGCCCTAGTTTTATCTGAAACAGCATTAATACTTAACTCTTCAAACTCACTTTCACTATCAATATCCAAAACATATTTACGTTTTTGAATATTGTCATGCTTATTAACACCTTTGTCTCTATCTTGCAAATCTTTAAAGTCTTCTTTCGATGATATAAACTCTTCAACGATTTTGACAATATCTTTTTTATTATTATTACCCACTACAAGATCAACAGTCTTAACCAAATCATCAACTGATTTATTTGCCGACCTGCTTGCTGTCTTATTTGTATCTTCAACACCATCTTTACTTGACCCTTTACCATCATCTAGAGCCTCTACTTCTGCTGAAGTCTGAACATAACAACCTGCCGCCACCACAATTGCATCCTCATTCATTCTCCTTGCTTTATGGAGCATTTGACGAGACTTTCTATCTGCTAAGTTAGTAACAGTACAAGTATTTACAATATATATATCTGATCTATCACTAAATCCAAGAACCTCATAGCCAGCTTCCTCAAAAAGCTGCTGCATCCCTTGAGTCTCATAAGAGTTCACCTTACAACCCAAAGTGTGAAAAGCCACTGTTCTTAAATGTTCATTTGCACTATTCATTAAGTCCATTACGTTCCTTTCATTCTCCATCTACTTATTACTTAATACGAATACATATAATTATAACACCCAATCTTACTCTCACCGATAGGGACCTGTTCTAACAACATAATAAGGGTGACTTTTGCGTAGCTTTTAAGCTACTGCATCTACAGCACTCTTATTCCGCCGGTAGGGACCTGTTATAGCAACATAATAAGGGTGACTTTTGTGCCCTCCAACAACGGAACCCTTATTATGTTGTTATAACAGGTCCCTTCCCCAAAATAAAGTTACTGTGATAATTACTATTTATCCCAATTATTTTATTGGTTTTGTACATTGACTTTCATTACATTAAAATGTACTATAAATTCAAACAATAAAATACAAGTCTTTATAAATAAAGGAGGAATATCATATGAAGTCAATAAATATTTCACTCAACTCTATCGACAAGGTGAAAAGCTTTGTAAATGTAGTAAACATGTTTGATTCTGAATTAGATTTAGTGTCAGGTAGATATGTAATTGATGCTAAATCAATCATGGGTATATTCAGTTTAGATTTATCAAAACCAATTCAACTAGATATCCATGGCCAAGAAGAAATCGATAAAATTCTTGATGAACTTAAACCTTTTATAGTTGAAGATTAATTATTCAATAATAATTATATATTTTCATGAGGATACATGCCTGTATCCTCGTTTTTATTTTACTAGTAAAATTTCTCTAGAACTAATTGCTTCTTCTACCATAGATTCAATCTTTTCACTTAATCTTTTCTCTGAATTTTGAATTACAAAAGATTTAGGTTTTGTTACAGGATGTTTTGCAACAAATATTGTACAACAATCTTCATAAGGTAAAATTGATGTTTCATAAGTATCTATTTTTTCTGATATTTCTACGATTTCTTGCTTATCTAATCCTATTAATGGTCGATATACAGGCATCTCACAAACTTCATTAGTAACAGCTAGACTTTGAAGGGTTTGACTTGCTACCTGGCCAATACTCTCTCCTGTAATTAGACCAAGGGCTTTTACCTCATTAGCTATAGTTTCTGATATTCTCATCATATATCTACGCATAATAATTGTTAGCTCATCATGAGAACATTTATCATAAATATATAACTGTATATCTGTAAAGTTCACTATATGAAGATTAATTGGACCTGTATATTTTGACATTTTCTTGGCTAAATCTATTACCTTTTGTTTAGCTCTTTCACTTGTATAAGGTGGAGCATGAAAATATACCGCCTCAAGGCTAACTCCACGTTTAGCTATCATATAGCCAGCTACTGGGGAATCAATTCCTCCAGACAGTAATAGCACAGCTTTACCATTACTTCCTACTGGCATTCCACCTAGTCCTTTAACATTTTCTGAATAAATATAAGTATTATCTCTAACTTCAACCATTAGTCTAACTTCTGGATTATGAACATCAACTTTCATTTCTGGATATATTTCAAGCAAATGTGCTCCAAGCCTTGCACAGATTTCTGGTGATGTTAGGGGGTATTTCTTGTCTTCTCTTTTTGCCTCTACTTTAAAAGTAAAATCCTTATTAGGATATTTTTTATCTATAAAATTAGCAACATCTTCTTTAATTTCTTCAAAATCTATAGAGTCTAGTATTTTAACAGGACATATCCATGCTATTCCGAATATAGACTTAAGGGCAGATACTGCTTCTTCATAGTCGTAATCATCAGGACATTCAACATAGATTCTTCCTTGGGACTTTGAAACCTTAAAGTCTCCTATGTCTTCTAATGCTCTTTTCATTTGATTTATTAAAGCATTTTCAAATAAATATTTATTTTTACCTTTAAGGCCTATTTCGCTATATTTTATTAAAAAAGCTTTATACATTGTATATCCTTCCTTATGGGAAACAGATAATATATTTCTGTCATCTTAAGTCTTCCCTCTATATTTAGTGTGGTTGGTATCTTCTTAAAATTGGGATAAGTTTCTCTATTTCTTTTAGGGCATAATCTATTTCTTCGGGTTTTGTATAAAATGAAAAACTAAACCTAACAGTTGCATGTATCAAATCTTGGTTTATGCCAATAGCTTTAAGTGTTCCGCTTACATCTGGACGATTTGATGAACAGGCAGAGCCTGATGATACATAAACATTTCTTTCTTCTAAGGCATGAAGTAATACTTCACTTCTTACACCTTTAAAGCTTACACTTACAATGTTGGGAGCTGTTTTTTTAATATCATCTTCTATGCCATTAACATATATATCACCAAGATTAGTGTTTATCTTGTTTATACCATCTATAAGTCTTTGTTTTAGTTGATATAATGAATTTATCTTTTCTTCATGATTTTCATAAATATCATTAATAGCTTGGCCAAGTCCCGCAATTCCTGGAACATTCTCAGTCCCTGAACGTCTTCCATCCTCTTGGCCACCCCCAAATAAAAGCGGCTTGATTTTTACTTTATCGCCTACATAAAGTGCACCTATACCTTTAGGTCCATGAATTTTATGTCCGCTAATTGATAGCAAATCAATTCCTTCTCTTTTGGGATATATTTTATATTTACCAAATGCTTGAATTGCATCTGTGTGAAGTAAAACATTTGGATTCTTTTCTTTGATTGTTTTGGAAATTAAGGATAAGTCTTGAACTGAACCAATTTCATTATTGACATACATAATAGAAACTAGAATAGTACCCGCCTTTACTTCCTTTTCTAGTTCATCTATAAGAATTCTACCGTATTTATCAACAGGAATGTAACTTATCTCAAATCCTTGTTCTTCTAGAAATTCCATCACATTAGACACAGATGGATGCTCAATATTAGATGTGATAATATGATTACCAGCTCTTTTATTAGCAAATGCTACTCCTATTAAGGCAAGGTTATTAGACTCTGTTCCACCTGATGTGAATATTATTTCTTTGTCTTCTACCTTCAAATTCCCTGCTATAATTTCTTTAGTGTTTCGAATATATTTTTCTGCATCAAGACCTTTGTTATATAAGGAAGATGGGTTAGCAAAATCCTCTACAAGTACCTTTTCTACTATATCCGCTACATTCTTATATACTTTTGTTGTTGCAGCATTATCTAAATATGCTCCCATCTTATATCAACCTCGCTGTTATAGATATCCAGTCACCCATAGCATTCTCTTCTACAATTTCAAAACCGTTTTTTATTAATGATTCTCTTACTTCATCAGATTGGGAATTCAAAATACCAGTCGAGATAAAATATCCACCTTGTTTTAAATATTTCCAAACAATGTTTGACATCTCAATTATTATTGGGGCTAATATATTAGCCACTACAAGGTCGTAAGTCTTAAGCCCTATCTTTTTATCTAATTCTTCTGTTTCAAGGGTATCTAGTACATCACCATGGATAAAGGTAATATCTTCTTTTGCAATGCTATTAATTATGGCATTTTCTTTGGCTGTTTCTGCTGCCTTTGCATCTATATCTGTGCCTACTACCTTACCTGCCCCAAGTTTCCTTGCAATAATTGATAATATTCCACTCCCACATCCTAAATCAAGGATGCTTTGGTCAGCCTTTAAATGTTTCTTAATACCATCAATGGCAAGCCTAGTTGTTTCATGGGATCCTGTTCCAAATGCCATCTCTGGATCTATTTCTATAATAATATCCTCTTTTGTCACACCATCTTTAATGTGTTGTTTATCATTATAATTTAATATTTCCCAAGTAGGTTTAATAACTATATCTTCTGCTACTCTAAATGGCTTAAAGTATTTCTTCCAATTGTTTGCCCAGTCTTCATCTTTTGTTGTTGTAACTTCAATATTCCCGCTACCTACATCAACAAAATCTCTTATATCATTTAGGCCCAATTCAACATCTTTTACAGTCTGTCCTATGTCCTCTTCAGGTTCAAGATAAAAAACTATATGAGCCTCAACATCATCTAAGTCTACTTCAGGCAAAAAATCAATAAACATCTCTGCCTTTTCTTTCTCAGTAATAGGTAGGTTGTTAATCACTTCAAAGCCTGAAACACCCATATCATACAAGAGGTTGCCAACTAAGTCTTGTGCATAAATTGTAGTTGATATTGTTATTTTATACCACTGCATATACTCTCCTAATTTTGATTCTTTCCAGAGAAGAATTTTTTAAACTTTCCTTCTTTATTGTCTTTATCCTGTGATTTATCTTCATCTTCTATGACATCCTTGCCACCCATAGTTTCATCAAAATTACGCAAAGCTTCTTTTTGTTCTTTATTTAGTTTGGTTGGAACTTCAACAACTAAAGTCACATAGTGATCACCACGAACTTGTTTATCTCTGATTAATGGCATTCCCTTGTTTCTCAAACGTACCCTGCTATCTGTTTGAGTACCTGCCTTAACGTTAAATAGGACATCACTATCAACGGTGCTAATTCTCACGTCCCCACCAAGGGTTGCATTTACAAAGGAAATAGGCACTGTTGAGTAAATATCATTGCCTTCTCTTCTAAAAATTGGATGCCTGCTTACATGTATTTCAACCAGTAAATCTCCACGAGGTCCTCCATTAATACCTGGTTCACCTTTGTCTCTAATACGAATGCTTTGGCCATTGTCTATGCCTGCTGGTATAGATACTTGGATTTTCTTTCTTTTTGATTGATAACCATTACCATGACAATCAGGACATTTATCTTTAATTACTGTACCTGCACCATGACATACTGGACATGTTTGAACATTCTGAACCATACCAAATAGAGATTGTTGTTGTCTTACTACTCTTCCTTGGCCATTACATTCTGAACAAGTTTGAGGTGATGTCCCTGGTTTGGCTCCTGAACCATGACAGGTTTCACATTCTTCTTTTAGATTTAAATCAAGTTCTTTTTCAGTTCCAGTAACAGATTCATCAAATGAAATTCTTATAGCTGTTCGAACATTTGGACCTTTTCTTGGTCCTCTATTAGCACCTGATCTTCTTCCACCACCAAATAAATCTCCAAATATATCCCCACCAAATATATCTCCGAATATATCTCCAAAGTCAAAATCGTTAAAGTCAAATCCTCCACCCTCACCATTAGCAAATGCTGCATGGCCAAATTGGTCATATTTTTGACGTTTATCCTGATCACTTAGTATTGCGTAAGCTTCTGATGCTTCTTTAAATTTAGCTTCTGCTTCTGCATTGTCTGGGTTTGCATCTGGGTGATATTTTTTGGCTAACTGTCTATATGATTTTTTTATGTCTGCCTCTGTTGCGTCTTTAGAGACTCCTAATATATCATAATAATCGCGTTTTTCTGCCATGTTAGTACTCTATCCTCCTTGTGTATTCTAAGTTGTTTAGAATTACACATTAAATTCAAATTATTTATATTACTATTATATTTATGTACTCATATTTTAATATATTAAAATAAATATATTTACAAATAGGCAGTCATAAGACCGCCTATTTGATGTTACGGATTTACCATAACCAATAATAGTACAAAAAATTTTCTTAGTCAAGTTAAATATACTAGGCCCAAACCAGCTCTACTGTCTTGATAGCTTTGCTAGAAATTCATCTTGCCCCTTCTTATAACAAGAGCTGTAATTATAACTCTGTATAATCTCCATCTACAACGTCATCATCATCGCTACTTGCATGGGATTGGTCACTATCACCAGTAAAATCAGGACCTGGTCCAGCTTGACCTTGTGCTTGTTCATACACCTTAGCAAATACTTCTTGAGAAGAAGTTGTTAACTTCTCTGTAGCTGACTTAATATCTGCAACTTCTCCCTCTGTCATGTTCTCAGGATTAGTCTTTTCTAATAAATCTTTTAGATGTTTAATATCCCCATCTACTTCAGACTTCTCATCGTCACTTAATTTATCTCCAAGCTCTTCGATTGCTTTTTCAGTTTGGAAGACTAAGCTATCAGCTTCGTTTCTTGCGTCAATTCCTTCTTTACGCTTTCTATCTTCTGTTTCAAATTCTGCAGCTTCTTTTACTGCCTTATCGATTTCATCATCAGAAAGGTTAGAACCACCTGTAATAGTAATGTGCTGTTCTTTTCCAGTTCCTAGATCTTTTGCTGATACATTTAGAATACCATTAGCATCTATATCAAATGTAACTTCAATTTGAGGAATTCCTCTTCTTGCTGGTGGAATACCATCTAGTCTAAATTGTCCTAGTCCCTTGTTATCCTTAGCAAATTTTCTCTCACCTTGGACTACATTAATATCAACTGCTGTCTGATTGTCTGCTGCTGTAGAGAATATTTGGCTTTTCTTAGTTGGAATTGTAGTATTTCTTTCAATTAATGCAGTAGCAACTCCACCCATTGTTTCTATACTTAAAGTAAGTGGTGTTACGTCTAATAATAGAATATCTCCTGCACCTTCATCACCAGCTAATTTACCACCTTGAATTGCTGCACCTATTGCTACACATTCATCAGGGTTAAGAGTTTTTGAAGGTTCTTTACCTGTTAATTGTTTTACTTTATCTTGTACTGCAGGAATTCTTGTAGATCCACCAACTAATAGTACTTTGTTAAGTTCTGAAGACTCAATTCCAGCATCTTTTAATGCGTTTATAACTGGAGTTGCTGTTTTTTCTACAAGATCATGAGTCAATTCATCAAATTTAGCTCTAGTTAAGTTAAGGTCAAAATGTTTTGGACCTGTATCTGTAGCTGTAATAAATGGTAAGTTAATATTTGTAGTTGATGCAGATGATAATTCAATCTTAGCTTTTTCTGCTGCTTCTTTTAATCTTTGAAGCGCCATGCTATCTCTTGATAAATCTACACCTTCTTTATTCTTGAAATCTTCAATCATATATCTAGTAATTTTATCATCAAAGTCGTCACCACCAAGTTTGTTATTACCTGATGTAGCTAGAACTTCAATAACACCATCTCCAATTTCTATAATTGATACGTCAAATGTACCACCACCAAGGTCATACACCATTATCTTTTGTTCATGTTCATTATCAAGTCCATATGCAAGTGCTGCTGCAGTAGGCTCATTAATTATTCTTTTTACGTCAAGTCCAGCTATTCTACCTGCATCCTTTGTAGCCTGTCTTTGAGCGTCATTAAAATAAGCAGGTACTGTAATTACTGCTTCTGTTACTTTTTCACCTAAATGACTTTCAGCATCTGCTTTTAATTTTTGAATGGTCATAGCTGAAATTTCTTGTGGTGTGTATTTTTTGTCTTCTATTGTAACTTTAAAATCACTACCCATATGTCTTTTAATGGATGAAATTGTGTTCTCTGAATTAGTTACCGCTTGACGTTTTGCAGGGTCTCCTACTAATCTTTCACCTGTTTTAGTAAATGCTACTATTGATGGTGTTGTTCTTGCACCTTCTGCATTAGATATAACTACAGGCTCTCCACCTTCCATAACTGCAACACAAGAGTTTGTAGTTCCTAAATCTATTCCTATTATTTTGCCCATGTTTAATTCCTCCTAATTAATATCATTTAACTTTTTATAATAAACTATTAGTTAACAACTTTTACCATGCTATAACGTACTACGTTATCTTTGTACATATAACCCTTTTGAAATTCTTCTATAATTATATTCTCACCTTGTTCAGGATCCTCTTCATGCATTACCGCATTGTGAATATCAGGATTAAATTCTTTTCCTACTGATTCTATAGGTTTAACACCTATTTCTTCTAAATTAGACATAAGTTGCTTATAAACCTTTTCCATGCCTATTACAAAAGGATCTTCCGCAGTTGCTATTTCTTCTACTGCTGCTGCCATTCCTTCTGCAGTTGCCATTACTTCTGGAGTTTTTTTTGTAACTGCATCAAACCCTCTTTCAAAACTATCTATTACAGGCAAAATCGTTTCAACAACATGTTTTGCACCGATTTCATACATAGTGCTTTTTTCTTTTTCACTTCTTTTACGAAAGTTATCAAATTCTGCCCTACTACGCATTAACCTATCATTTAGTTCTTCTATTTCTTCATCTTTTTTGTCTTTTTTATTCCTTTTAAAAAATGAACGACCTGACTTTTCTTCTTCTAAGTCCTCTTCTAATTCTTCTTCTATACTATCTTCTTCTTTGTTAATTTGTATAGAAGAATCCTTGTGGTTCTTTATAGAATCATCTTTAGGGTCTGCTACTGTTGATGGGTTAGCCTCTTTACTAGCCTCATCTTGTGTAGCCTCACCAGCTATTTCTTGTGATTCCTCTTGTTCTTTAAGCTCCTTAGCCATTTCATTACTTTCCAATGTGTTTACCACCTTTCATTTTGTTACTTATATTTAGATAATTATTCTTTATCGCGAAAAATCTCGTCAAGCTGCTTCATAATGGAATTAAGTGAATTAACAACCTTTTCATAATCCATTCTTTTTGGTCCGACTACACCAATCTTGCCGTATACTCCATCTTCGATCTCATAGGTTGCGGTAACCACTGAAAAGTCCTGCATTTTGGTTACGTCTGTTTCACTACCTATTACAACTTGAATGCCAGTTTCTTCATTATTCCTTGATGATGAAATAATTTCTGTAATCTGAGCCTTATCTTCAAATGCTTCAATCAATTCCAGAGTCTTTCTACCATCTTTAAGTTCTGGGTATTTGAGAATGTTAGTAGCACCACTTGTATAAATCTCAACATCGTCTTCTTCACTAATTGCTTGGGCGATTGCATCAAGTATATCGCTTACTAACTGATTAAAATCGCCGGCTTGTTGTTTCATCTGATGTATAATAGTCATATTTATCTCAGATAAATCAAGACCTTGTAAGAAAGTGTTAAAAGTAATGTTTAGCTTAAGAATTGATTCTTTATCTAAATCCTCTTCAATAGTAATTATCTTATTCTTTACAACATTACCTTCTATTACTATTACTAATAACAATTGATTGGAATCTATATCTGTTATTTGTACAAACTTAACTCGTTTAGTACGAATTTGTGGCTTGGATACTACACTTGCATAATTCGTATTGTCTGCTAGAAGTTTTGCGATCTGTCTCAGCAGACTATCCATTTTATCTACCCTTTCAATTAATAGTTCTTTTAATTCATCTACTTCCTTATATTTATCATGCATCATACGGTCTACGTACAATCTATATCCTTTGTCTGTGGGAATTCTGCCAGCAGATGTATAAGGTTGCATAATAAGTCCTAGATCCTCTAAATCAGACATTTCATTTCTAATTGTAGCTGAACTAAGGTTTAATCCGGAATCTTTTGAGATAGTTCTAGAACCTACAGGTTCTCCTGTCTCTAAATAGTTTTTGATAATTGAGTCCAATATCTTATATTTTCTCTCGTCCAATTCCATATCATCACCTCTTTGCTTGTTAGCACTCGCTTGCGAAGAGTGCTAATATCTATCTAATAAATTATCACCATAAATGAAATTTGTCAAGAGTTTTCACAATATTTTTACAAAATATCATAACAAATTTTTCTTAAGGCGATAGTAGCAGTCAAAGGGACGTCTCTATTGTCTACTGTAAGGCAAATGAAACGCCCCTTTAATCAAATATAACTTTTCATTTACTAATCTAGTAAAAATCTTGCTAGGACATAGTTACTTACATCTAATCCATAGTCTGTTAAATATATTCTCTCATCTTTGTCAGTAATTACACCTTCATTTATAGATTTTTTTATAACTTGTCCAAAAATTTCTTCAATACTTATAGCAAACTCATCCTTAAACTTATCTTTACTGATCCCTTTAGTTTTCCTAAGTCCAAGGAAGGCAAACTCTTCCATTCTTTCATTTTTACTTAGTTTTACTATATCTTTATTAAGTTTTTCGTGGTTTGCTGAATTTTCTATGTATTTATTAATATCTTCTTCATTATTAAATCTTATATTTTTTATTAATGATGAGGCTCCTAGTCCTATACCTAAATATTGTCTACCCTCCCAGTAAGATAAATTATGCTTAGACTCATATCCTTCTTTGGCATAGTTGGATATCTCATATCTCTTATATCCATTTGATATCAGTATTTCTTTAGTTTTACTATAAATAAGTCGGTCTATATCCTCATCTATATTGTTTTCCTCTATATTATCTTCATCTGTGCCATCTTTTTCATCTCTCTTATACCTATCATAAAAGGGAGTTCCTTCTTCTATTATTAAACTATAAGCCGATATATGTTCTGGCTCAAGATCAACCACCTTTTGCAGGGTGTCTTCCCAGTCCTCTAGTTTTTGTCCTGGTAAACCAGACATTAAGTCAATACTAATATTAGTAAATCCAAGTTCCCTAGCCATGTTATAGTTTTCTATAAACTCCTCATAAGTATGAATCCTGCCAAGTAGCTTAAGCTCCTTGTTGTTTGTCGATTGCAAACCTATACTTAGTCGATTTATTCCTGCGTCCTTATAGGTAGCTAGTTTATCTTTTGATAATGTGCCTGGATTAAGCTCTATTGTGATTTCATCTGCCTCTACTAAGAGGTTTCTATTAATACTATCTAATATTTCATCTATATAATTTGGATCAATAGAAGAAGGAGTACCTCCCCCTATAAAAATGGTTTTTACTAGGTACTCCTCCACTAATCCCTTATAGCTCTTTATTTCATTAAGTAACGCCTTAATATAGTTCTTCTTCACTTCATTGTTTGCTGGTCCAGATAGAAAGTCACAATAATCACACTTTTTTTCACAAAAAGGAATGTGTATATAAATACCAAGTGCTTGTTTTTTATTGTTCATATTGATAAATTACCTTTCTTTATAAACATGTACGACAGTAACAAACATTGCTTTTCATCCTAATCTTCATCAAGTTTGAGCACACTCATAAAGGCCTCTTGAGGTACCTCAACGCTTCCGATTTGTCTCATACGCTTCTTACCTTCTTTTTGCTTATCTAATAGCTTTCTCTTCCTAGAGATGTCTCCACCATAACATTTTGATAATACGTCTTTGCGAAGGGCCCTAACTGTTTCTCTTGCAATTACTTTATTACCAATGGCGGCTTGAATTGGAATTTCAAATAGATGCCTTGGAACTTCATCTTTTAATTTCTCACAAATCTTTCTTCCTCTTTCGTAGGCTGAGCCTTCAAATACAATAAATGATAAAGCATCTACTTCTTCTTTATTAATTAAAATATCTAGTCTTACAAGTTCTGACTCCCTATATCCTTTAAGTTCATAGTCAAAGGAAGCATATCCTTTTGAACGTGATTTTAGAGCATCAAAGAAATCATATATGATTTCGTTTAGAGGCATTTCATATTTAAGAAGGACTCTCGTTTCTTCTAGATACTCCATACTTATATAAACACCTCTACGATTTTGGCAAAGATCCATAATAGACCCAACAAAGTCTGTTGTTACCATGATCTCTGCATCTACAATAGGTTCTTCCATATAATCGATTTCTGTTGGATCAGGCATATCAGTTGGATTGGTTAGTTCTATTACTTGTCCATCCTTTTTATAAATCTTATAAATAACACTAGGTGCAGTTGTAATTATATCTAGGTTGAATTCTCTTTCTATTCTTTCTTGAATAATTTCCAAATGAAGTAGTCCTAAGAATCCACACCTATATCCAAATCCTAGAGCAATAGATGTTTCTGGCTCAAATTGAAGTGATGCATCATTTAGCTGTAATTTTTCTAATGCTTCTCTTAAATCTTCATAATCCCCACCTTCGGCTGGATACATACCACAATAAACCATGGGATTAACCTTTTTGTAACCAGGTAATGGCTCTTTACATGGATTACTAGCATCAGTAACTGTATCACCTACTCCAGCAAGACCTACTTCTTTTAAACTGGCGGCTATATAACCTACAGTTCCTGGAGTTAGCTCCTTGCCTGGGTTAAAGCTACCTGCTCCAAAAGTTCCTATTTCAACTACTTCTGCCTTGGCACCAGTAGCCATCATTTTAATTTCGGTCCCTAAACTTACCCTTCCCTCCATAATTCTTACAAATATAATAACGCCCTTATAAGCGTCATAATAAGAGTCAAATATTAGGGCTTGTAATGGATTATCAGGATCTCCAGATGGTGATGGAACCTTTTCTACTATGGTTTCTAACACTTCTTCAATGTTAATCCCGTTCTTGGCTGAAATTAGAGGGGCATTAGAAGCGTCTAGGCCAATTATGTCTTCTATTTCTTTTTTCACTCGGTCTGGATCTGCACTTGGCAAATCAATTTTGTTGATAATTGGAATTATTTCAAGGTCATGTTCAAGGGCTAAAAACACATTAGCTAAAGTTTGTGCCTCTATACCCTGTGCTGCATCCACTACTAGAACAGCACCTTCACAAGCCGCTAGACTTCTTGATACCTCATAGTTAAAGTCTACATGTCCAGGTGTATCTATTAAATTAAATATATACTCTTCGCCATCTTTTGCTTTATATATAGTTTTAACGGTTTGTGCTTTTATTGTTATCCCACGTTCTCTTTCTATATCCATATTGTCAAGAACTTGAGATTGCATCTGCCTGTTTGTTAGCAGTCCAGTATTTTCAATTATACGATCTGCTAATGTAGATTTTCCGTGATCTATATGCGCAATAATACAAAAGTTACGTATTTTGCTTTGGT
>CAZUDG010000030.1:0-5511 GCA_964618775.1 uncultured Lachnospiraceae bacterium
AAATTCCAAGTCCACCATCTACCTGAATTGTTTGGCCGGTTATATAAGAACTATTGTCTGATGCAAGAAATGCTACAACTTGTGCTACATCTGATGCCTCACCAATCTTTTTCACTGGGATTTGTTCTATAATTTGTTCTTTCCATTCTTCTTTTAATTTTTTAGTCATATCAGTATTAATATATCCTGGTGCTACAGCATTAACTGTAATGCCTCTTGAACCAAGTTCTTTCGCTAAAGATTTTGTCATTCCTATTACACCAGCCTTTGATGCAGAATAGTTAACTTGACCAGGATTACCATGAATTCCAACAATTGAAGAAATGTTTATAATTCTTCCATATCGCTGTTTTAGCATTATAGGAGATATATGCCTTAAACAATTAAATGCTCCCTTTAGGTTAATATCAATTACATCATTAAAATCATCTTCAGACATTCTAAGGATTAAATTATCTCGAGTAATACCTGCATTGTTTACTAATATATGAATTTCTCCAAATTGTTTTTTTACATCTTTTATCATCTGTTTTGCTCCATCAAAATCCGATACATCAGCCTGATAAACTATGGCTTTTCCATTATTATTAGTAATCTCCTCCAGCACCTCATCAGCTTTTTCTTTTGACCCATTATAGTTGATTACTACAGTGGCCCCCTTAGAAGCTAAAGTCAGTGCTACTTCTTTTCCTATTCCTCTACTTCCACCTGTTACCAAAGCCACCTTATTTTTAAGCATCTATTACCTCCTGCAACTTATCTAAGTCTTCTATCTTATCGATATTGATTGTTTTACAAGTAGAATCTATTTTTCTTATAAAGTTAGATAAGGTTCTACCTGGGCCAATCTCTATAAATGTATTAACTCCTGAAGCTATTATTTTCTCAACACTTTGTTGCCATTTGACTGGGGAATATACTTGATGACTTAATAGCTCTTTTATTAAGGAATTATCATAAATGTAATCTCCTGTTACATTTGATAGATAAGGAATAAGAGGGTCATTTATAGAAACGGCCTCTAATTCCACCAGTAACTCTTCCCCTGATTCTTTTAGTAAAGGAGAGTGAAATGCTCCACTAACATTTAAGGGAATAATTCTTCTTGCTCCAATTTCCTTTAATCTAGTGGATGCCACTTCTACAGCAGTCTTTTCTCCAGTAATAACTACTTGGCCTGGGCAGTTATAGTTGGCAACTGTTACTAAACCTTCTATTCCATTACCCTCTATTTTATTGCATACACCTAGTACTTCTTCTCCTGATAGCCCTATAACTGCAGCCATGGTGCTTATCCCCTTAGGAAGAGCATTATCCATTAAAATTCCTCTTTTTCTAACTATATCAAGACCATCTTTAAATGATAAAACTCCTGAATTAATAAGGGCAGAATATTCTCCAAGACTTAGGCCTGCACATACATTTGGCACTATGCCAAGCTTTTTCACTACTTCAGACTGAGCTAGGCATGTAGTTACCATAGCTATTTGGGTGAATTCTGTGGTGTTTATTTTATCATTTTCATGAAAGACAATTTCTCTCATATCTATTCCTAAAAGCTCTGAAGCTTCATCAAAAACTCTTCTACTTTCGGTAAAGTTTTCATAAAAATCCTTCCCCATGCCAATATACTGAGATCCTTGACCTGGGAATACAAATGCAATTTTATTCATTCTCTTAATTATCTCCTATTAGATGTTTAGTAACTTTTTCCCATCATTCATAATCTCATTAATAATTTCCTCACAGGTTTGTTCTTTTTTAATTAATCCTGAGATTTGACCAGCCATAACAGTTCCATTTTTAACATCTCCATATAGAACAGCATTTTGTAGTGAGCCTGCTGTGAGTTTTTCTAATTCCTCAAAATTTGTTCCTTCTTTTTCGATTACTAAACACTGCCTAGTCATACTATTGCGCATACATCTAACAGGATGGCCCGTAGTTCTTCCAGTTACTACAGTATCAATGTCTTTTGCATCAATTACACGTTTTTTATAGTTGTCATGAACAATAGACTCACTGGCTACTAGAAATCTTGTTCCTATCTGAGCACCCTTTGCACCTAACATGGTTACAGCGGCGAAACCTCTACCATCACCAATTCCACCTGCTGCAATTACTGGAATACTTATTGCATCTACTATTTGTGGAATTAAAGTCATAGTGGTCGCCTCACCTATATGGCCACCTGCCTCATATCCTTCTGCAATTACTGCATCTGCTCCATACCTTTCCATTCTCTTTGCCAAAGCAACCGAAGCTATAACGGGAATAACCTTAATTCCAGCATCCTTCCATTTTTGCATGTATTTTTCTGGATTTCCTGCTCCAGTTGTTACAACTGGAACCTTTTCTTCGATTACTAAGTCAGCGATTTCATGAGCATTAGGTGAAAGGAGCATAATGTTTACTCCAAAAGGTTTATTAGTTAATTCTTTTGTTTTTCTTATTTCTTCTTTTACTATGTCGGCAGGTGCGCTTCCTGCGGCAATAATGCCTAAACCTCCAGCATTAGAAACTGCCCCAGCTAAATTTGATTCAGCAACCCAAGCCATACCACCTTGAATTATAGGAAATTCTATATTTAGCAAATCCTGCAAACTACTTTTCATTGTTTATTCAATTCCTTTACTTTTTAGGTAATTAACAATATCTTCAACTTTATCAATACTTTCTAAGTCTTCTGTAGGTATTTCTATATCAAATTCATCTTCAAATTCCATAACCATTTCAAATAAATCTAATGAATCTGCTCCTAAATCATTGGTAAATGAAGATTCTAAATTTATATCACTTTCCTCTACTCCTAATTGATCTGCAATAATTGGTTTAATTTTTTTAAACATTTCTTTTCTCCTTAATTTTTGTTTTTATTTTATTTCATTTTGTTAAATGCCTCACAAACATCTATACACGAACTTTTATAATACCTTGCACTTTTTTGCAATAAAAAAAGACAGAAAGTAATTCTTCTGTCTTTTTTGAATTAAAATGTTAAATTAATTAGCTACTAATTTTGCCATCTTTCTAGGTAAATTCAGTTTCTTGTTAGGTAAATTGAAACCCTTCTTTTTCTTAATAATCAGTACAACCGCCCCTATGGTTACTACTACACCAGTAGAAATTAAGGCTATAATTTTAAAGGTAGAACTTAATCCAAGCTTAAAAGAGCTGTTTGAATTATTGGTAAGCTTGTTAATTAGGCTTGTAAATCTACTCATATCATTTTCAATATAATTATTAACAAGTAATTCTGGCTCTAAATATGATAAAATATTAATCAATTGCATTTCTTCCATACTATCATCCTCCCTTAATCAATATACTCTTCTTCACTCTCGTACTCTAACTTGAGTTTCTTCCTAGTCCGTGATGCCTTACTATCAACAGCTGAGATGGTCATTCCCATTGCTTTTGCTATATGCTTTGAAGGCTGTAAGTAAAAATACTTTCGAATAATTATTTCTTTATCTTTCGGTTTTAAATTTTTAATCAGCTCGTTTACTCTTTTTATATTTTCTTTGCTAGCAATCTGTTTTTCAACATTTTGACTATTGTCTGCATAATATTTTGCAATGTCAGATATATCATCTGATAGTTGGTTCTTTTCATGTCTACTTAAATCTCGCAATCTGTTAATAGCTGTATTTCTAAGGATAATTTTTAAATATGTCTTTAAGGAAGCTTTTCTTATATCATAATTATCTATATTATTCCATAACTTCAAGTAGGTATCATTAACACATTCTTCTATATCTTGGCTTCTATTGCCAAGTATGCCATTTGCTATATAGTATAATAATTTCTCATACTTATCAGCTAACTTAATAAATCCAAGCTCATTCTCTTCTTTAATTAAATCCACGATTTTCTGATCACTCAAAGTTTAGCCTCCCTTCAAGCTTATATACCTATACACATCACTCCATAGAATCTTGCATACTAGTATAGATAAATGCTAAATTAATCATAAAATAATAATATTTTAAAATACCACTTACACAATAGTTGATAAGTGGCATAAAATTTGTCTTTTATTCTTTATTCTACTCTTGTAACAAACCACCTTTAGTGTAATTGTTACTTCCATTCCATAATATCCATTCTTCATAACCTGCATCATATAGGCCCTCTACTTGCTCACGTATTTGATTTGGTCCATATGTTTGATAACGAGATATCCAGGGTGCAGTAAAATCCTGTAACCAAGAGCGAACTTTTGCCACATGAGTTCCTTCTGGGATTTTTCGGAGTTCTTGTTTGGATTTGCTTAAAGCCATTAATATCAGCTTATATGGTTCTAAATCTGGATAATCAATACCATAAGATCCATCTGCATAATGTGAAGGGTAAATCATAGGACATATATAGTCTAAATGCTGTGCCATTTGGATATAATCTTGGCCTACTATTTGCTGGTCAGTTTCTGAATCTATAATTGCTCCATAAACATCAGCCGAAACATATGCATAGGGACTTAATTTCTCATATGCATACTCGGTAAATTCTGTTATAATATCTACTTTACTTTTTTCATTGGATTCTGGACCAAAATTAACATTAGACATTCCTGAATCTGTTGAAAATCGTATGTAATCAAATTGAATTTCATCAAAGCCAATATCAATAGCCTCAAGAGATATCTCAACTAGATATTCCCATACCTCTTTATTATAAGGGTTAACCCAACCCAGGCCTGCATTGTCTCGAAACAAACTTCCATCGGAGTTCTTTAAGCTCAGTTCTGCTTTGTTTTCTGCAAGTAAAGGATCCTTAAATGCCACTATCCTAGCAATTAAATATATATCTTCTTTTTTTAAGTCTTTTACTAATTGCTCCATATCAGGTATGTAATTAGTATTTGCACCTATTTCTTTGGCTAAATCATGGTCCATCTTATAGGTGATTTCACCAGAGTCATTTTTAACATCAATGACCATGGAATTAAGTTCTGTATCATTTACTAAATCAATTAATTCCTGTATTTTATCTGCTGATCCTGCAACTGGTCCTGTTACATATATTCCCTTTGCTACTAAAGGTTCCCCTCTTGCTGATTCCATGGTTTCATTCTCTTGGTTTTGTACATTATCTTTTATTCCATCATCTTCATCTACAACTTCTTTATCATCAGGCTCACTTGTGCCCTCTCCAATTTTATCATCCTGTCCATCGTTTGAGTCCTTAGTTAATTGGTCTTTAGTATTTTTATCGGTGTCGGTATCGTCTTTGTTGCCTGACCCCTCATCATTGGTTGCTTGGCTTTCTTGTTCTTCTTTAGAAAAGAAATCAAAAGAAATACGACCTTCTTTTGCAAGTGAATAAGCACTGTAGCCTAATAATAAAGCAAGTATTATCACAAGTAAAACAAGAAGAAGATTCTTTGGACTTCTTCCTCGTCCACTTCTATAATTTCTCCTTCTACCTTTGCTGTAATCAATATAAATATCTTTTTTTCTCATACCTTCTCCCAAATTTACCTACAAAACACTATCAACTATACAAAAC
>CAZUDG010000030.1:5611-14841 GCA_964618775.1 uncultured Lachnospiraceae bacterium
TTTTCTCATACCTTCTCCCAAATTTACCTACAAAACACTATCAACTATACAAAACAAGGTATATATTGTCCACTTATAGAATGTTATGAAGCATATTATTATTTACCACAACAATGTTTGTATTTCTTACCACTTCCACATGGACATGGCTCATTTCTGCCTATTTTCTTACCTTTTACAACTGTACCTGCATTCTTGCGTTCTTTATATAATTCTTCTCTTCTTTCTTTAGTTAAAACAGAGTCCCACTGTGGTAATTCGTATAGCCAATCTGCTCTATTACCAACCATATTGTAATAAAGTTTTTCTTTATCAAAGTCAAGACTAACTACTGTATCTTCTTCCATGTCTTCAATTGGGTTTGGAGTTTTTAAACTATCATTAATCCCATCTAAAAATCCTACCATGTGAGCCAGTTCAACATTAAACTTTTCTGCCAATTCAGCTACACTTCCTGAAGCAGGAGTGTCAGCTTCAGCTAAAATTGCTTCATAAACTCCTTGCTCAACTAGAAAATACTTACTCCAGAATTCCCTACCTTCTCTTTGACTTTCATCTAGAGAATATGCATATTCTCTCCATTCTTGTAACAAACTCATAATATGTTCCCATCCTTTGCTTTTTTAAGTATTTATTATTATTTGTAAATCCGTATATCCTTTTTTCTTTGTTTTTTGTTATCTTTATATTTCTTTCTTACTAATTAACTTTATTATGGCTTTTATTTTAGCATGTTTTTACCTGATTACCAAGTATCATAACTATTAATTTAATAGTTATGATAAATTTTATATTTTTTTACATTTTAAATGTATAAAAATATCAGTCGGTGACATAATATAAGTAATCTAATCAATTGATTAGATTATCCAAAGTAGAACAAAATTTTGTTGGACTCCCCCTCCAACAAAAACGCAATACAATATTTGCGTAACTAGCACCAAAGAAAAGTTAAATACTTATCCTCCCCTTTATACTGATAGCTCACCTTTATGGTGAGCTATCTTTCGTTTTTCCTATATTCATACTTGTCCAGAATCTTTATATTTGTTTTAAATTTAATTTATTTATCACTTATTATCCCAACCACCACATACCTTGTTTCATCATCATTGGTACAAGTTGATAATGTTATCAACCTATCTCCATCTTCTAAAAATATATTACTTACAAAGTTTGATTTGCTCATTATATCTTCATATAGAGTTTCTAGTTCGTCCTGAGTCTGAGGGTTAGAATATATATTGGCCGATGTGGGTGTAACAAATCCAGCCATTAACTCCATATGATAAGATTGATCTGGAGTGATTATATATATTACAGGATGTTCTTCATAATATTCTTGGTTTTGATACTTAGATAAGGTTCCAAACATTGAATCATTCTTCATATTGTGGCCATAGATAAGAGTATTCAAGTCAGAGAAATCTTTATTGTTTCTA
This sequence comes from uncultured Lachnospiraceae bacterium, assembly GCA_964618775.1. GTDB lineage: Bacteria > Bacillota > Clostridia > Lachnospirales > Lachnospiraceae > JAAYRG01. Next base: position 7,054 of record CAZUDG010000030.1, read on the forward strand.
TAGTCCATGAATATAGATCCTGCACCATTATAATTCTTATCTATCATTCTATAAAGGTAGTAGTCATTATCTCCAGCTTGAACTATTGGATAATTAATTGGGGTGTTTTCATTATAGATCCAACCCACAACATCTTCATTTACTCTTAATAAGGATTCAAAATCAATATCTATTTTACTAATATCATCAGTATCTGAAGTATTTGATGACTGGTCTTTTGCTTTAGGGTCATCTTTATTCTCTTTATTGCCACTATCATCATCCTCAATACTAATATATTTGTCGGCAAAATCATCATATAGTTTGCTTCCTTCTCTATACTCTGAATAAATGCCATATAATTTATAACCTGAAAATACTAGCATGAATATAGCAATAATCAATATAATTATTCTAAATGCTTTTCTCATAGTCCATCACCTACATCTACAATTAAAATCACCCATTCTTGTAATTATAATAACAAGAATGGGCTTAAATTACTAGTTTTAATTATTTATTTAATATTATCTGTTTTCAAAATATCCTTTTGCTTTTTTTTCTTATATCAAGCAGAAGTACACTAACTAAACCCAGACTACTTATAAAGAGGCCAACATATGGGAATATAACAGTGTTATCACTAGTTGTTGGAATTTCTATAGTTGCACCTTTAACTCCTGTTGCTGGTTTAGTTTCTTTTGGTGGAAATTCAACAACTGCTCCCATAACACCTGTTTCACGTGGAGTATTATAGAATACCGCTCCTCCATCTCCTATCTTAGCTCCTTCCCTAGTTGATTGTTCTAAATCACGTAAGGTTGATTCTGCCTGTAATCCTCCCGTTGCTTCTGAGCGAAATATTTGAACTTTATAAAAATATTCTTTTGTATCATAATTATAAGAATCATCAAGTTTGATTTTCTGGGAAATTATATAGGTATATATGCCAACACTTGTGTAATCTATTTCAGGAAGCTTAGAAGTGGCTGCACCTGTTATATTAACAGTATAAACTCCATCTTTGCTACCTTCAGGCATAGGATAGGCCGAATCTTCAGCCTTTAATTCTATTTCAAATTCCTCTCCTGTAAGGGAATCTCCCAAATCTATTGTTATAGGGATTTCACCACTACTAACTTGTGCCGCTTTTGCTGGTTGTGCCAATGCAGTCAGCCACACAGCACTGAAAAGTAATGCAATTATAACTTTGGTTTTTCTTTTTTTCATTTTATTTACCTCCTATTCTGCTGCTTGACACTTCTTCCATAACAGTAAGTACAACTGTCCTTGCTTCTGTGTATTCATCTGAACAAGTTGTGAGAGCCAAAATCTGCAAGTTGCTATATTCTGATTGCTCTATATTTTCAAGTACATCATTATTCATATTTAGTGCATTATTATTTGCAAATTCTATTAAATTATTAATGTTTTCACCTTGCCACTGGGTTGGATCAAATATCATATCATCTGAGGAATCAACAAGTAGTACTGCATATACTTTTAAATTATATACCTTATCAGGTAAAATTAATGTTCCTGTTTGATGTTCTTCAAAATAATCTTTATCTTTAAATTCGGCAAGATTTCCAAACATTTTATCCTTTTCCATGTAATGACCATACAGTAGAGAGTATGTATCATTAAAATTCTCATCGTTACGTGAATCCAAAAATATACTTCCAGATAGTGCAAAGTTTCCATATACATCTGTATTGATATAAGATAAATTATTATCTCCTTGTAAAACTGGATAATCAATATTTGTATCATCCATTGTAACCCATGCTTTTACATCAGTATTAATTGCAAGTAGTTCTTCAAATGAAGGCCCTCCTTCATCTTCTATATCAGGCTTTAATTTCAACATATCTGCTTGAACATTCTCTGCAGCAGCATATATAGATTTGTTATCCCATAAAGCATAGCAGGCATATACACCTGCAACTATTAAAGTAAATACAAAGATTAAACTTACAAATGTATTAGCCGTTTTGAGAATAAATTTTGAAACTTTCATACGGCATCTCTCCATTATTTTTAGGGGGTGGGGAATGGTGCACTTTTACCACTCCCCTATTTAAAATCAAACAAAACGATTAGGTTTGTTAACCTTATTATTTATTGTTTGTATAACGTCTTCTTAATGTAAATCCTACTAGACCACCTGCAGCTACTACTATTATCATTACGTATGGTAGGTTGTCTAGGTTAATGCCAGTATCAATCATTGAGTTTTTATTGTTAGTTATTGTGGATGTATCTAATGTAGCTTCAATAGTTCCGCTACTTTTATCAATAGCAGCTGCATCATATTTATGATCTGCTCCAGTATAGTCATTCTCTGCAACTGTCCAGGTTGTGCCATATGGAAGGTTGCTAAATGTTATAGTATGGCCATGTTTTATTAGGAGAGGAAGTGTGGCTATGCCATTTTCAAAAGCAATAGGCTGATTAGTATATTGTCCACCACTATATTGAGCTGGTGATGTAATATTCTTACCAGTAGGAGCTTTTAACGTTACAGTAATACCAAAGGCAAAGTCCTTATCTCCCATGTTTCCTGTAACATTCTTTGTCACTGCTAGATTTCCTGAATCAAAACCATTATGAAATCCTTTTACCTTAGTCATCTTGTTTTCTGATGCACTATCATGTAGTGTTGCATAGCGTATAAATCCTCCATCTGATGCATTCTCTACATATACAGTTAAAATTAAATCTCTGCTATCATAGGTTAAACCTGCAGTTGATTTGGCAGTTTCCTTAATTTTATAAGTGAACACACCTACTTTAGTATAGGTAGGTAATGTTAGTGTATGAGAATTTGTATCTCCTGTTGCAGTAGCTTCTCCTTGAGCAAATGAAATGCTAAATGTTGCTGGATCAAACATTGGCATATTAGCTAATGTATACTGTGAGTGAGCTGCTCCTTCTTTTGTAATGGTAAAATCAAATGTCTCAGCTGGGCTTATAGTTTCTCCATTGAGTAACTTGAAATCTTTTTCTATGATTATACTTGCCTGATCAGTTCTTGAAGTTGATGGATTATCATCTCCATTAGGTTCTGCAAACGCCGCTGTACTCATTCCAAGTATAAGTGTTAGTGCAAGTATAAATGCAAAATATTTTTTCATTTCAATTAATTTTTTCATTGTTATATCCTCCTGTTTTTTATTTGTATTTATTTTCATTTTCTACGATTAGTTTCAGTTTGAATTAAATTGTTTTCATAATTTAATATTATAGTTTATAAGCCACGTCTGCGAAGGATGGTAATAAGCTTTCCCTCCACATCATTTATTGGTATTGGTCCAAAATCCCGACTATCCTCTGTTTGTGTCCTATAATCCCCAAGTACAAATATAGCTCCTTCTGCTACTCTATAGGGATATTCTAAATCTTCTTTTGTGTATGTGGGATAGAGTATTTCTCCACCTTGTACCGTTCCGTTAACAAGTAATGTACCACTATCATCGATTGTAATAACATCACCTTCCCTTCCAATAATACGACCTATATATCTTTTGTTACCATTCTTGTATGAAATTACATCATTTCTTAAATAATCATTTTGTATTCTAAAAGCTATAGCTAAGTCTCCATCTTTTACTGCTGGAAACATCCCGTTTCCTGTTACTCTAGTAATCAAAAATACTTGAGTAAATACGATATATCCAACTACTATCATCATTATTAGTCTTACAAATAGCTGAATATATCCATCTTTTAGTGCAACTTTGTTTTTTCTTTTTATAATAATGTCTTTAATCTTGGTAGGTTCTTGAGGATTATTCATGTTTAATCTTCTCTCTTTCCTCTTTTACCTCCTTATTGTTTTTTGTTTTTGTGTAATGGTCTATTAAAGTATCACAGCGTATATTTTCTGCCTTTAGAGCTTCTTCATACATAGCATTAAGTTCTATGATCTTCTTCCAGACATCATATTCACTTACGCCACCAACATACTGCTTGCGAAATTTGAGTTTTCCTAACCACTGGGCAATATCTTCTTGTTCAGGACTTAGCTTTTGGTAGTTTGAATAATGATTTACCATGTCTTCCTGATCTAATATAAGGGGGTATTCTTCTTTATTATAATCTTTTTTAGCATGATTTAGATCTTCCTTATAGTTTGATATATTTCTATCTGCAAGTTTACTCATACAGTCACCCCCTATTGTTCTAATCTTCTCTTTCTTGTAAATATCACCATAACTGCACCTAATACAAAGGTTAAGATTGCAATATATGGTAGGGAATTAGTATATATTCCTGTGGCTATTATACCTTCCTTGTTGTTTGTTACTGTGATGGTTATATTATCTTTATAGTCAGCTAAATTAATGGTATATTTGCCCTCTCCGTTAACTGGAATTGGTGTATCACCTATCTTGACTATAATATTGTGTCCTCTAGCATTTTCACTTAAGGTAATAAGCGCTTTTGCTGGTATGTTAGTTAGAGTTTCTGATTCATCATGGGCTATGGAGAAGTTTCTAGATTCATTTTCCCCAGATACTTGCACGGTAAAATCAAATTTTCCTTGCATATCTCCCATGTTTCCTGTTACTTCCTTACTAATGGTTACATCTACAGTATTCAAAGTGTAGCTGTTCTTAACCGCAATATCTGCTGGGTCTCCACCTTCAGTGTCATAAGACCCTGAAGCTATAAGTGCCCATTGATTTGATTGCGGAAGCTTTAGAATCCCTGTATTTAAATCGTACTGAATCCTATAGCCTCGGAAGTAGAAGTGGTTACCAGCGATATCATCTTCACCACTGTACCATTCTGCATTTTCCATAGTCAGTCCTACCTGATTAAAACCACTCAAGGCTTGAACTACAGCCAGTCTTTGTGAAGCAGATAGGTGAGTCTCTGTCCATACAAAATTACCACGATTTTGTGTGAGTTTTGCGACTACTAGATTAGGGGATACACCATTCTTTTTGAGTAAATTATTTATCTCAGTATTAGATTTCACCCATGGCATAGTATCCCAGACCATTGTAGCTGCTACTGTTGTTACATTACCATTATTTTCAATGACTACAGTGTAGTTTGTAAGTTCATGTCCACTTTCAACTATATTATAGGTTCCTGCTGGCCAACCTTCAATCTCCCATTTATAGGTTATATCACCATTTGTCTCAACACCTCTAATAGCTTGATTAAGGAGTAAATCTCGAGTTTTATTTATATCATTTTGTGCTGTAATAGTAATCTTAAAGTTGTTTAGTTGGTCAATCTGATCCTGAGTAAGGCCGCTAAATGTTTTGCTTACTCTTATCAACGGTTCATCTGGAATAGCTTGACCTTGTTGTTTGTTTATTACCTCAACGCTTACATCTCCACGAGGTTTACCATTGGTGTGGTTTACTAGGAATTCATCATTACCATCAACTCCATCAACCTTATAAGAAATTTCAAATGCTTCTAAGTTGGTTGTGCCGTCACCAGTAATACTTGTTTCCTTCACATTGTAGGTGCCTTCATATCTCAGTTTTGTTGACCACACATAATCTTCTGCATTAGGAACTAATTCTACAGTTTGATTAAAACCATTTGGTGCTTCTTTACTTATTTCCACGTTGAATTTTCTATTTTCTGGACTATCTGGACTTAATAGTATCTTCTTAATCTTCAATAGTACTGGATCTACTTTAGGTGAAGTTAGTCCTTGCCCTGGAGTTGAATCTGATATTATCACTTCATCTCCATTGGGGTCTTCATATTTAAAGGCTATACTCTTATTTGTTTGATGAAGTGCGCTGTCATTTTCACTAGCTAGATTTAAAGCAATCATTTCATCGTTGATTTCAACTCTGTATTTTATTTGAGCATATCTATAAGTTAGATTCCCTGGAACACGATTAGTCCCTAATATAGGTCCTCCTAGATTCCAGTTTAAAGTTTTAGTTGTCGCATTATAAGTTGCAGTTCCTTGAGTGACAGTAATTCCCGCTACATTTCCAGCTGGTATTTCAAATCCGTCTCCCATTACATCAGTTAAATTACCATTTTGAACTGTGCTTGAAATATTTCCTGCAATTTCATTAAGAATTGTGTTTATATTTGCTGTTGTTGCATTATAAGCCTTACCTGGTGTAGCCATATTGTTTAGAATTGGAGTACCAGTAGTTCCAGCTTCAAAAGCAATTGTATAAAGAATTGATCCTTCAAGCCTTGCATAACGCGCTTGTGCTATTGAGCTGTTTCCATGACTGTAATAATAGCTTCGGTTGCCTGAGCTTCCAGCACTTGGAATATTATTCGATTGCCCATTTCCTACTTTAGTAGTACTGAATGGTGATGGATCAAAATAATCCCTGCTGTCCCAGCTATTCGAGTTGTCTCGTTGTTGAAAATAGGTGTTGTTTCGTTTGTTAGAAATATCTGTCATACCATAACTAAAAGTTGGTTCGCCATCTGATAGTAATACAATATATTGACGGTCAGCTGTTGAGCCTGCCACAATCTCTTGTGCTCTTTTAATTCCTGCCTGAGTAAAAGTTCCTCCCAGCGGATTAGTGCTACCACGATTAGCAGACAAGTTATTTATAGTATTAGTTAGCGTGTTCTGTCCTGCAGACCCAGTTAGTCCAACCTCTACAAAATTACTTCCACCAATGTTTTTGTTAATATCTCCGGCAAATTCAACAATCGCTATTCTGTTAGTTGTATTTCCGTTTGGTAGCAATGCCTCGATAAAATCTTTTGCTGCAGTTTTAGCGGCTGTCAATCTACTTCCATTCATACTATTAGATGTGTCTATAACCAATACTATATCTGATGTCTGCACAGTATCTTTAGCTTCGATTCGTACTGTAACATCCCAGGTATTGACCATGCCAGGTACCGCTACTGCACTTTTACTTGTATTTAATTGTCCTGGCTCGATGTCAGTATTCGGAGTTGGATCTCCTGGATATACAGCTGGTCCTTCCGAGCTAGAATTTACTCTGATATAGAAATTACTGATCGTGGTATTCCCAATGAAGAATGCAGGGCGACGAGATTGAACAGTCACATTTCCTGCTGCATTAGCAGTAACTTTGGCTTTGCCGTTCCCTAGGTTAATTACAGATGCATTGTTAGCCCCCGATGAAATTCTCCAACCATTAACCCTATTATCAGTTTCTCCCAATTCAACCGTATCACCAATATTCATCTGATATGGATTATTTGAACTGCCTGCGCCAGTTCCAGTTCCACTTACAACATAAATTGAAAAATGTCCCGTATTAAATGAAACCTTTCCACTTTCTACTATAGCGTCAAATCCTTCTATCTCTACATCGTTTGCTGACATTGTGCTAAATCGTCCAGCGGCTGCGTTTTTCTTTTCTACATGATAGATGGATACGTCATCATCTGCTTTAATATGGTCTAGTCCGTAAAAGCTTACTCTTACTTCGTCATTAGGTTGAATTACATTACCTTCAGCATCTAGTAGACTTATATCAAATAGACTTGCATAATCCATTAGGACATCTGTCTGTTCATCTATGGCATTTAGATACATATCCATATCAGCCTCTGATATTGGTTCTAGTCTAAGTTGAGTTCCTAGGGGTAGTAGACCTGATACTTCAACCCTTATTCCATCAGATTCAAAAGTTAAGGTCCTTTCCTCTTCTTTAGATTCTTCCGTTGTTTTCTTTTCTTCAGTCTTCTCAGATTCTTCCGTTGTTTCCTTTTCTTCAGTTTCTTCAGATTCTTCCGTTACTTTCTCTTCTTCGGATTCTTCCGTTGTTTTTTCTTCTTCAGATTCTTCTACTATTTCTTTTTCATCTAATTGCTCTG
>CAZUDG010000030.1:14941-19676 GCA_964618775.1 uncultured Lachnospiraceae bacterium
GTTGTTTTTTCTTCTTCAGATTCTTCTACTATTTCTTTTTCATCTAATTGCTCTGGTTCCTCAGGTTCTTTCACTTCCCCAGTTTCTTCTTCTGCATTACCGAGTAGTTGCTCTCCTTCTTGATTCATAAGGAGGTCATTGTCTTCATTTGCTCTTACCACACTGGATACTGGTAAAACTACTTGGAGTAACATTATAGTTACCAATATAAAACTAATTGCTGCATATATCGATTTTCTAGTTCTATATCCTGTCTTCATAATCCGTCGCCTCCTTGCTTTAAAATATCTATATTTACAAGTACTATCATGTATATTATTAATCTGATACAAAAACAAAAAATTAAGGTTGTAATTTAATTAATCTAGTTTAAGTTACTTTTATAGTTAAGAATTATAATTTGAAACTTGGCTATATATTTAGGTTAGAGACTTTGATTTTCACAATTTAGAAATGCCTTGTTTGTAATCAAAATCAAAAATATTTAGCTAGGTTTAATCTTCTTAATTCAATTATACATACCCCCTGTTCCATAAGTCCTAATTTGCGTTCCTAAGGCGTTCCAATTCTTACGAAACTCTTAAGACACAAAAAATAGACCTGTTCTTTGCCTTTTAGACAAAAAACAAGTCATGTTTGTTATTAATATTGCTTTTAATGAACTAGTTTCTGAAGTTACTATCAATTTGCTGTTTGAATTATTAGTTTAGATATTATCTTGTTTGCTTATTTGTTTTTTCCATTTTATCTAATCCTATAACAACAATTAATACAACCCCACTTACTAACGATCCTACATATGGCCATATCACAACTTCATCACTCGTTCTAGGGATTTCAGCAAATGCTGGTTTGACTCCTGTATCTGTCTTAGTTGGTTTTGAAGGTTCTGTATGTGTTGGTGTCGGAGCATTATAGAATACTGCTCCTGCAACCTTTGCTGATTGTCCTAGTGCATACATGGTTGATACTGCCTGTAATCCTCCCGTGGTTTGGGAACGAAACACTTCTACTTTTAGCAAATACACTTTTGTGTCATAATCATATAACTCATCATTTTCAATTTTCTGAGATATTGTATATGTGTATGTGCCAACAGATGTGTAATCAATTTTAGGAAGATTAGAAGTTGATCCACCTGTTATAATCACAGTATACACTCCATCTTTACTACCTACAGGCATAGGATTAGCTGAATCTTCTGCTTTTAATTCTATTTCAAACTCTTCTCCTGTAAGTGAATCACCAAGATCTATTGTTACAGGAATTTCACCAATATTAACTTGTGATGCTTTTACTGGTTGTGCCAGTGCAGTCAGCCACATAGCACACACAAACAATGAGAGCAAAAATTTGGTTTGTCTTTTTTTCATTTTATTATCCTCCTATTCTGCTGCTGACACATTTTCCATAATAGTGAGTACAACTGTCCTTGCTTCTGCATATTCGTCTGAACAAGTAGACAGAGCCAAAATCTGCAAATCGCTATATTCCGATTGCTCTATATTTTCAATTACACCTTTATTCATATTCAATGCATTATTATTTGCATAATCTATTAATTTATTAATATTTTCACCTTGCCACTGTCCTGGATCAAATATCATATCGTCTGTAGAGTCAACAAGCAATACCGCATATACCTTTAAACCATAAACTCTATCAGGCAAAATCAGTGTTCCAGTTTGATGTTCTTCAAAATATTCTTCATCTTTGAATAAGGCAAGATTTCCAAACATTTTATCCTTTTCCATATAATGACCATATATTAAAGAATATGTGTCATTAAAATTTCCATCATTACGTGAATCTAAGAATATACTTCCGGATAGTGCAAAATTTCCATATACATCTGTGTTGATATAAGATAAGTTATTATCACCTTGTAAAACTGGATAATCAATGTTTGTATTATCAACAGTGATCCATGCTTTTACATCTGGGTTTATAGCAAGTAATTCTTCAAATGAAGGTCCTTGTTCTTCTTCTATATCAGGTTTTAATTTTAACATATCTGCTTGCACATTATCAGCTGCAGCATATATAAGGTTGTTATCCCATAAAGCATAGCAGGCATATACACCTACAATGATTAGAAATAACATAATAACAAAGCTTACAAGTGTATTAGCCGCTTTGAGAATAAAGTTTGAAATTTTCATACGGCGCCACTCCAATTCTTAATAGGTGGGGAATGGGCAGTGAACCCATTCCCCTTTTAAAATCAAACAAAACTATTTAGTTTCTTGAACTTCTTATTCTCTACCAGTAAAGCGTTTTTTAAGTGTAAGCCCTACTAGACCGCCTGTAACAACTACTATCATTAAAATATATGGTATGTTATCTAGATTGATACCAGTGTCAATTTCTGTGTCTCTATTGTTAGTAATTGTTGTACTTATTGATGCAGCTTCGATAGCTCCTTCTTCGTTGCCATCATATAATGGTGCATCGTAGTTAAGTGCTTGTGCTTCTTCAACTGTATAAGTTACATCATAAGGAATGTTCTTAATAGAAACAATTGAATCCTTTTTAATAGTGTAGGTGATTGTAACTGCGCTAGTAGCTGGATCTTGATAATATGAAGTTGAACCAGTATGATCAATAGCATCATCTACTAATGTTTTACCTGCTACTGGTGTTAGTGTAACAGTAACTGTAAATTCATCATCTGAATCAGTGAAGTTACCAGTTGTTTCTTTTTTAATTACTAAGTCACCTGCGTCAAAATCATTTTCGAAAGTATCATCTTTAACATCATTTTCATCTGTTAGTGTTAATACCCTTAGGAATTGTGGTGCATCTTCTTCTATTCCAAAGTCTGGGTTATTAATAACTGTAACTACTAGGTAGTAAGTACCTGAATCATAATTCATACCTGCTGTAGAACCTGCTGTTTCGGTTACAGGATAAGTATATACTCCAACCTTAGTAAAGTTAGGTAATGTAATATCTGCAGACCCTGCTGTTCCACCTTGTCCTACAGTAATTGCAAATGTGTTTGGATTAAATGCTGGAGCTACTATAGTGTTACCATCTCTTTCACCACTACCTGCCCCAATTAAAAAGTTAAAGGTTTCTGCTGGATTTAGAGTTCCTTCATTGTTTATGGTAAGTTCTTTATTAATAGTAATAGGATTCCAGTCTTCATATACTGGTGGTATAAATTTTGCTGTATTAGTTACAGTAGCCTTTTTATTATTATTACTATGATGAATGTCTACATCATAATAATCTTGTTGTGCGGAAGTTAGATTCTCTCTTACTCTATAACGTCCAGGATTCTCCAAAAAAGATATGGAGAAGCTGCCTGTCTCGTCCTTTGCTAATGATATTGTTCTGCCAGTAGGGCGGTAAGTACTCCCCAAAAATTCCCTCTTTAGTAATTCAATTTCGAATTTTTCGCCAGCTTCTCTTAGATCTCCTTCAACTCTCTTTGTTACATTTATTTGCTTAGTAAAGGTTTGAGTTGACATTCCTCCTGTTGCTTCTTCTTCTTCAATAATTATATCTTCGTCACCTGAATAGGTTGCTTCACCTGCAAACGCTACTGCACTCATTCCCAGCACAAGTGTTAATGCTAAAATAAATGCTAAAACCTTTTTCATCTTTCTTATTTTTTTCATTCTTATTTTCTCCTATAATTTCTTATTTTTTTCATTGAGTTACAGTTCGGGTTAACATGTTACATATGAATTGTTTATAAGCCTCGTCTGCGGAGTATGGTAATAACTTTACCCTCCACTTCTTCGATTGGAATTGGTCCGAAATCTCGGCTGTCTTCCGTTTGTGTTCTGTAGTCTCCAAGTACATAAAAAGTATCTTCTGGCACTCTATAGGGATACTGTGTTTCTTCCTTTGCATATGTAGGAAAAATTATTTCCCCACTTTGTAATGTTCCATTAATAAGTAATGTTCCACTATCATCTATACTTATCACATCACCTTCTCTTGCAATGATGCGACTTGCATACCTTTCATTGTTTGCTTTATATGAAATTACATCATTTCTCAAATAATCTTGCTGTAATCTAAATGCTATAGCTAAATCTCCATCTTTTAATGCTGGAAACATTCCGTTTCCTTCTATTCTTGTTACCAAAAATACTTGGGTAAATATAAGATATCCAGCGACTACCACAAATATCAGCCTTGTAAAGAGTTGTATATAATCTCTTTTTGCTGCTACTTTATTTTTTCTTTTTAACATAATATCGGTAATATTGGTGGTTTCTATTTGATTATTCATTATTAATCTTCTCGCTTTCCTCTCCTACCTCCCTGCTTGTATTTGTGTTTGTATAATGATCTATGATGGCATTGCACCTGATGCGTTCGGCTTTTAGAGCTTCTTCATACATAGCATTTAATTCAATAATCTTCTTCCAAACATCATACTCACTGACACCTCTAAGAATCTGTTTACGGAATCTTAAGTTTTCTAGCCACTGGCCAATTTTTATTTGTTCTGGATTAAGCTCATAATAGTTAGAAAATTGAGTCTCCATTCCAGCATTATTATCTTTCGTGTCATTACTTCCTTGTATATGCTTTTTATAAATCTTATAACTCGATATTTGTTTTATTCCATCCTTGTTTTTCATAATCACTCTCCTGCATTATCAAGTTCGTATTTCTTCCTTAAAATTATTATTGCTGACAATGCTACTATTGTGAAAGTTAAGATTATGATATATGGTAGGGTACCGGTGAAAACTCCAGTATTTATTGGTAT
>CAZUDG010000031.1:0-8189 GCA_964618775.1 uncultured Lachnospiraceae bacterium
ATATAATGGCAAAAACAGAATGTGTTGCTATGATACTTGCAGGAGGACAAGGAAGCCGCCTAGGTGTTTTAACTGATGAAGTAGCTAAACCAGCGGTTCCTTTTGGAGGCAAGTATAGAATTATTGATTTTCCATTAACAAACTGTACCCATTCAGGAATTTCAACAGTAGGGGTTTTAACCCAGTATCAGCCGCTAGATTTGAACACCTACCTTGGAACCGGGGGACCATGGGACCTAGATAGAAACAACGGTGGTGTCTATGTATTACCACCCTATGTAAGTATGCAAGAGAATAAATGGTATAAGGGTACAGCCAATGCCATATACCATAACATACCATTTATTGAGAAGTTTAATCCTAAATATGTATTAATTCTTTCTGGAGACCATATATATAAGATGGACTATAGAAAGATGATAAAATTCCATGAAAAGAAGGAGGCGACGGCTACTATTGCGGTAATGCCTGTACCATGGGAAGAAGCAAGTCGCTTTGGAATTATGAACAGTGATGAAGATGGTAGAGTTGAGGAATTCCAAGAAAAACCAGAGAACCCAGTTTCTAACCAAGCATCAATGGGAATTTATGTGTTCAACTGGGAGACCTTAAGACAATATCTCTTAGATGATGAAAAAGACAGGGATTCTTCTAACGATTTTGGAAAAAACATTATTCCAAACATGTTAGCCAATCAAGAACCTATGTATGCATATAGTTTCCAAGGCTATTGGAAGGATGTGGGGACTATTAATAGTTTGTGGGAAGCTAACATGGACATTCTAACAGAACCGCCAGTGTTTAATCTAAATGATCATGACTGGAGAATATACTCTAAGAATCCTATTCAGCCACCACACTATGTATCAGACGATGCTACCATAACCAACTCTTGTGTAACAGAGGGATGTAATATATATGGTGACATTGACCACTGTGTTGTATCAGATGGAGTTACAATTGAGAAAGGGGCCAGAATAAAAGACAGTATTATATTCCCTAATGCATATATTTCATCTGATGCAGTCTTAGAAAAGGTTGTAATAGGGGAAGGGACCTTTATAGGTAAGGGTGTTGAAATTGGTGTTGAGGAATCTGATGATAATCCTTATAGCTCCCATCTTTGCACCGATGGAATTGTCTTGATTAATGGTAATGTTAAGATATCCGATAATGCAAAAATATATAAAAATTCCATGGTGAGAACCTATAACACTACAGGAGGTGCAGAAGTATGACTAGTACAATGGGTATTATTTTATCAGAAACTAATTTATTCCTAAACAGTCTTACAGAAAAACGCTCCATAGCTGCATTACCTTTTGCAGGCAGATATAGATTAATTGATTTTACCCTTTCTAATATGGTTAATTCAGGAATCATTAATGTTGGAATCCTATTAAAATATAAATACTCATCATTGATGGACCATTTGGGTTCTGGTAAGGAATGGGATTTAAGTAGAAAGAATGGGGGATTACATATTTTGCCACCTTTCTCTGGCAGAAGCTTACAGGGGTTGGGAGAAGGTAATATTGATTTACTTGCTACTGCTGAAAGTTATATCAGGAGGAGAAAAGAAGAATATATAGTGTTATCAGAAGGTAATATTATTGCCAACATAGATATAGGAGAAGTGAAAAAGTTTCATAAGGAAAAAAACGCTGACATCACTTTGGTCTATCATGAAGATATAGAAGCAAATAATAGAACACTTTCTAATCACACGATTTTGGCAGTAGACGAGAATAATAGAATTGATTCAATAGAGGTAAGTCCTCGTAGACCAAAGAGCAAAAACATTTTCATGAAAATGCTAATTATAAAAAGAGATTTTCTTCTTAACGCCATAGACGAAGCTGTTGCAAGAGGCGAACATGATATTATGAAAGATATTTTAATTAAAAGTATTGATAGTACAAATGTGTTTGCATATAAGTTTGATGGCTATGTAAGATCTGTTTACGATGTAGGATCATATTATGATGCCAATATGGATATGTTAAAAGAAGAAATCCGTAAGGAAATCTTTAATCCAAGAAGGCCAATATATACAAAGATCAAAGACCAGGTACCAAGCAGATATTGTTGTAATGCCTCTGTACATAATTCTTTAATCGCTGATGGATGTGAGATTGAGGGAGAAGTTAAAGACAGTATTATCTTTAGAGGTGTTAATATTGGTAAGAATGCTAAAATATCAAACTCAATAGTAATGCAAGACTCTATAATTCAAGCAGGTTGCGAACTAAGTTATACAATACTAGACAAGGAAGTAACTATTCGTGATGGTGGTAGGTTAGTTGGGGAATTAAATCATCCAATGATTATTGGTAAGGGTGAAGTGGTTTAATTTAATATAGATGAATCAATAACAATATAATTAACCATAAAATAAGGAGCCAATTTATAAGTTGGCTCCTTATACTTGCATATCAATGAAACTTATTTGGTGTTAGAAAACTCATGTAATGATTTTTCTAACACTAATAGCATTTCATCAATTTCCCCTTTATTAACATTTAAAGGTGGTAAAAATCGAATAGTATTCTTACCTGCTGTTGCTAGTAAAAGCTTGTTGTTAAAACATGTTTTTTGAAATTCTTTTGGATTCTCATTTAATTCCATTCCAATTAATAATCCCATACCACGTATTTCTTTTATAAGAGGAGACTTCTCCTTGAGGGTATTTAATTTATTGGTGAGGTAGGAACCAATCGTTTTAACGTTATCTAGTATATTTTCTTTGATTATTTCATCAAGAATTGCAAGAGAAACAGAACAAGCAAGGGGGTTGCCACCGAAAGTGTTGCCGTGATCTCCAGGCTCAAAAGCAGATGCAGCCTTTTTACTAGCTAGACATGCACCAATTGGAAAGCCTCCTCCTAGTCCTTTTGCCATTGTAATAACATCGGGTACAATGCCAAAGCTTTGGTAAGCAAAAAGGCTACCAAGTCTCCCCATGCCTGTTTGAACCTCGTCAAAAATTAAGAGGGCATCATATTTATCGCATAAATCACGTGCTTCCCTTAAGAAGTCTTTATCAATATTAATTACTCCACCTTCTCCTTGAATAGGCTCAAGAAATATTGCACAGGTATTATTGTTAAAGGCGTTGCGAAGTCCTTCTATACAGTTAAAATCTATAGCAAGGGTGTCTGGAACTAAAGGGGCAAAATCCTTTTGGTATTTAGGTTGGCCTGTAACTGATAGGGCACCCATTGTTCTGCCGTGAAAAGAATTGTTTGTATAAATAATCTGGGTTTTTTCCTTGCCACCATGTATTTTGCCGTATTTTCTGGATAATTTTAGTGCAACTTCATTTGCTTCTGTTCCACTATTACAAAACAGTGTTTGATCAAGGTCGCTGTACTGTGCCAACTTACCAGCTAGATCTATCATAGGAAGAGTCCAAAAATAATTACTAACATGGATTGTTTTATTGCTTTGCTTAGCTAGAGTTTCTATTATTTTGGGGTTAGCATGACCAAGAGCATTAACTGCTATTCCTGATATAAAGTCAATGTATTCATTGCCCTCTATATCCTTTACCTTGGATCTGTAACCACTTTCTATTGTTAAATCAAATCTACTATAAGTATTCATTAGGTTTTCTTTAGACATTATTAATTACCTCCCATTTCAATCATAGTTCCAATTCCCTTATTAGTGAAGATTTCTAGTAATAAGCTATGTTCTTTACGTCCGTCAATTAAATGTACACTCCTTGTTCCACCTTCTAAAGCATTAACGCAACATTCCAGTTTAGGAAGCATTCCGCCAGCTATGCTACCATTTTCAATATAATCGTTAATTTCGTCTGTTTTTATTATTGATATTAAAGAAGATGGATCCTTAATGTCTTTGTAAATACCCTCTACATCAGTGAGTAAGATTAGTTTTTCTGCCTTTAGATCAGAACTTATTGCAGAGGCAACAAAATCGGCATTTATATTGTATGTGTTACCCTTTGAATCAGCACCAACAGGTGATATTACAGGAACATGATGTTTCTCAATAAGACCGGATAAAAACTGAGAGTTTATTTTAACGACTTCACCCACATAGCCTAGGTCAATTTTTTCTCCATCCTTATATAAATATTTCTTTTTAGCTTCGATTAAATTGGCATCTTTTCCGCTTAGGCCGACTCCGGTAATTCCTTCTCTACAAAGAGCTGAAGAAAGTTCCTTGTTTACTAATCCAGATAGAACCATTTCTACTACCTTGATGGCTTCTTCTGATGTTGCTCTAAGGCCGTTGACGAATTCACTTTCTATATTCATTTCTTTTAGAGCTTTTGAAATGTAAGGGCCTCCACCATGAACAATGGCCACATTAATACCTACAAGGTTTAGTAGTACAACATCCTTAATAAAGGCATTTTTTGATTTTTCATTACTCATGATACTTCCGCCAAATTTAATAACAAAAGTTTTCCCCGCAAATTTCTTTATATATGGCAAGGCTTCAATTAATATGGCTATTTTTTGTTCGTCCATAATTATCTCCTTATAATGTTTTATGTAATTATACATTTAATCTTATAAATATGCAAGAAAATGTTGCAATTTTACTGGAATCAATGTATAATTATAAAACAAATAGTATATTACTAGTATTTACCAGAAAGGAAGAAGAATATGATTCAGGTTGGAATTATAGGTGCAACAGGATATGTTGGGCAACAAATAGTAGGGCTTTTATTAAGGCATCCAAAATGTAATATTAGTTTTGTTTCATCTAATAGTTATGCAGGTGATGTCTTTTCAGATGTTTATGGTCAATACACTAATCTAATAGATATGAAATGTATAGACACAGGAGATGTTCATAATTACTTATCTGATGTAGATGTGGTTTTTATAGCCTTGCCTCATGGAATGGCATTTGAAACTGCTAAGATATGTAAAGAGAAAGACGTGAAGGTAATTGATATAGGTGCAGACTTTAGGTTAAAAGATGTCAATGCTTATAAACAATGGTACAAATTAGACCACAAGGCTGAGGATTTAAATATGACGGCAGTCTATGGCTTGCCTGAAATATATAAGGAAGAAATAAAAAAAGCATCATTAATTGGAAACCCAGGTTGTTATCCAACTGCAAGTATTTTGGGATTAATGCCTTTGTTAAAGTCAGATTTAATAGACAAGAATTCAATTATAGTTGATGCAAAATCTGGTGTTTCTGGTGCAGGAAGAGGTGTAAAAGTAGATAATTTATATGGAGAGATTAATGAATCTCTTAAAGCCTATGGTGTTGCTGGCCATAGACATACACCTGAGATAGAGCAGGAATTATCTGCTTTAGCTAATGAAGATATAACAATATCTTTTACACCACACTTGATCCCAATGAATAGGGGTATTTTGGCTACATCCTATACTAACTTAGTAAAAGATGTGAGTGTAGAAGAAATATACTCCTTATATAGAGGTGAGTATAAAAATGCACCATTTGTTAGGGTAATAGAGGATCTTCCAGAAACTAGATGGGTTAGAGGGTCGAACTTCTGTGATATTGCTATAAGAGTAGATGAAAGAACAAAAAGGGTGATAGTTATATCGACAATAGACAATATGATAAAAGGTGCGGCAGGTCAAGGGATACAAAACATGAATATTATGTTTGGTTTAGATGAGCAAGAAGGGCTAAATATGTTACCCATGTTACCTTAACTTTAGGAGGCTAAGTATGAAGATTTTACATGATGAATATATTAGTGATGTATCTGGTTTTTTAGCAAGTGGTATTAGTGCAGGTTTAAAGAAGAGTGGAAAACTGGATATGGGGGTTTTGTATTCGGAGAAACCAGCGGTTTGTGCGGCTACATTAACAAAAAATAAATCAAAGGCAGCTCCCATATGCCTAGCAATTGAGAACCTTAAGTCAGAATATATAGAAGCAATAGTAGTTAATAGCGGAAATGCAAATGCTTGTACAGGTAGGGAAGGAATGGATAATGCCTACATAATGGCGGCCCAAACTGCTAACAAACTAAATATTAATAAGGAGAATGTACTAGTTGCATCAACGGGGATTATAGGTGTACAGCTGGATATGGATAAAATAATACCAGGGATTGAAAAGGCATGTAGCCAATTATCCAGACATGGTGGAGCAGATATGTCAAGGGCAATTATGACTACAGACACAGTCCCAAAAACCATAACTGTAGAAACAAGGATTGGAGACAAAGCAGTCAAAATTAGTGGCATAGCTAAAGGCTCTGGAATGATTCATCCCAATATGGCTACTATGCTGAGTTTTATTGTTACCAATGTAAATGTCTCTAAAGAACATCTTCGCAAGTTGTTTAAAGACAGTGTAAAAGATTCTTATAATATGATATCCGTTGATGGTGATACAAGTACCAATGACATGGCTGTGATATTAGCTAATGGAACGGCTGGGAACATACCCCTTGAAGAAAATGTTGAGTATTCTAAAATATTTAAAGAAGCCCTAGACTTTGTAAATAAAGAACTGGCAAAAATGATAGCAAAGGATGGGGAAGGAGCAACAAAGTTTATTGAGGTATCTGTGAATAATGCCTTAACTAAAGAGGATGCAAGAATAATTGCCAGATCTGTAGTTTCATCTAATTTAGTAAAGACAGCCATGTTTGGAAGTGATGCAAACTGGGGTAGGGTAATTTGTGCAGTAGGATACGCAGATGTAAATTGTGATATTTCAAAGATAGACATTTCGTTTACCAATGAAGTAGGAAGTGAAGAAGTTGTAAAAGATGGGATTCCACTTGATTTTAGTGAAGAAAATGCTAAAAAGATATTAGAAGACTCGTTTATAAAAATAGTGATTGACTTAAAAAATGGTGACTCTAATGGGACTGCATGGGGGTGTGATTTGACTTATGACTATGTGAGGATTAATGGGGATTATAGGAGTTAGGGGGTTGGGACCTGGGTATAATAACAACTAAGGGTTCCGTTGATGGGAGGGCTCAAAAGTCACCCTTAGTTGTTATTATACCCAGGTCCCGACTTGGCAGGATGAAGGGTAGGGGTTCCGTTGATGGGAGGGCTCAAAAGTCACCCTTAGTTGTTATTATACCCAGGTCCCGACTTGGCAGGATGAAGGGTAGGGGTTCCGTTGATGGGAGGGCTCAAAAGTCACCCTTAGTTGTTATTATATCCAGGTCCCTAATGGGCAGGACGGAACAAGAGTTGTACAATTATATATTCTTAAAAAAGTGGAGGTAGAAATATGGGATTTAATTTGAAGGGAAGAAGTTTGTTGACGCTTAGGGATTATTCAATGGAGGAAATTGATTATTTATTGAGGGTGGCTAAGGCGGAAAAGGATAATTATAGGGCAGGTGTTGTTGAGCAAAGGTTTTTGGGGAAGAGTTTGGCTATGTTGTTTGAAAAAAGGTCTACTAGAACAAGGTGTGCGTTTGAAACGGCTTTTGGTGAGGAAGGTGGTAATCCGGTTTTTTTATCAAGTGATGATATACAGCTAGGAGCAAAGGAATCGGTTGAGGATACGGCAAGAGTATTTGGTAGAATGTTTGATGCAATTGAATTTAGAGGGTTTAAGCAAGGGACGGTAGAAACCCTGGCTGAATATTCAGGGGTGCCTGTATATAATGGTTTAACTGATCTTTATCATCCAACTCAAATATTAGCGGACTTCTTAACTATATGGGAGGAGTTTGGGACTTTAAAGGGTACAAAGCTAGTTTATATTGGAGATGGTAGAAATAATGTAGCAAACTCATTATTAATTGGCAGTGGGAAGATGGGATTAGATTTTAATCTTGTTGCCCCAAAAAAATTGTGGCCTGATGAAAGCTTAGTAGAATATGCAAAGGCCTGTGCTAAACAATCTCATAGTTCTATTATGATTACTGATAATATCGAAGAAGGTGTTAAGGGAGCTCAGGCAATATACACAGATGTATGGGTTTCAATGGGTGAAGAAAGTCAACAAGAAAAGAGAATAGAATTACTTTCTCCTTATCAAGTGAATCAAAAGTTAATGGATGCTACTGGTAATAGAGATACTATATTCCTACACTGCTTGCCTGCAATCAAGGACATGGAAGTAACATTTGATGTAATAGAAGGTGGCCAGTCTAGGGTGTGGGAAGAGGCTGAAAACAGGAAGCATACTATTAAAGCGATTATGTTGGCTACTTTATAAACATTTAAAGTGAAGATATG
>CAZUDG010000031.1:8289-9882 GCA_964618775.1 uncultured Lachnospiraceae bacterium
TGGTCTTGCAACGCCAGAACTTATAGCTATAACGGTTATCGCTATTGGTGCAGGTGCTATGACAGTGTCTCACGCTAATGACAGTTATTTCTGGGTAGTAACAAACTTCGGACGACTAAAGGTAGAAGATGGATATAAGACTCAAACCCTTGGAACTTTATTAATAGGAATTGCCGGAATAATTAATGCTTATATATTGTACTTTATAATTAGATAAATATATATTATAATAATAGAGTGTCAAAGGTTTGGTCTTGACCAGATTTATGACACTCTATATTTATTTGATTTTTTAATACTTTATAATGATAGCAATGAAAGGAAAGGGGTTACAAATTGAAGCTAAGGAATGATGCACAAAAGATTATAGATGCGGCAATTAATGCAGCTCTCCCGCATACAGCAGTACAAAAGGCATTGGCAGATATTGATTTTTCAGGAGGAAAGTTAATATTGATATCTATGGGAAAAGCAGCATGGTCGATGGCAAAAGCAGCATCTGATATATTAGGTGACAAGATTGATGAAGGTGTTGTGGTTACTAAATATGAACATTCAGAAGGAGACTTGCCTAATATTCGTATTTTTGAGGCTGGACATCCAGTGCCTGATGAAAACTCATTTAAAGCAACGAGAGAAGCTATGGAACTAGTATCTGATTTATCAGAACAAGACAAAGTTTTATTTTTAATTTCTGGTGGGGGATCAGCGCTTTTTGAAGATCCACTTATTCCACAAGATGAATTAGAGAATATAACAGAGCAACTGCTGTCTTCTGGCGCTAATATTATTGAGATGAACACTATAAGAAAACGACTTTCTAGTGTAAAGGGTGGTAAATTTGCCGAATTATGTGAACCAGCACATGTTTACAGTGTTATTTTATCTGATATTATTGGAGATCCTCTTGATATGATTGCCTCAGGGCCAGCCTATCCAGATAGCTCTACAAGTGAACAAGCAAATGCAATTGTTAAGAAGTATAATATTAAATTATCAAAAGAGGCTAAAGACCTTCTAAATCAAGAAACACCAAAAACTTTGAATAATGTAACGACAAAGGTTACAGGTAGTGTTACACAGTTGTGTGTGGCAGCAGAAAAAAAATGTAAAGAGCTAGGATATAATCCAACTACGTTAACAGCTAGCCTAAGTTGTGAAGCTAGGGAAGCTGGAAGTTTTCTAGCATCAATTGGTGAGTATCATAATGACTCAAAAGAATCATTGGCCTTTATAGTTGGTGGAGAGACTATAGTCCATTTAAAAGGAAAAGGCTTAGGTGGAAGAAATCAAGAAATTGCACTTGGAGCAGCCGAACAACTAGCAAAGCTAGATGATGTTGCAATATTTTCAATTGGGTCTGATGGTACTGATGGGCCTACGGATGCAGCAGGTGGATATGTAGACAATAATACCAAATCAATTCTTGAAGATAAGAATGTTGATATATATGAAGTTCTTGACAACAATGATGCTTATAATGGATTAAAGGCATGTGATGGTTTGATTATTACAGGACCAACTGGTACTAATGTGAATGATTTATCTGTATTATTAATAAAAAGATAAAGCTAGCCATATCGATAGTACTAG
>CAZUDG010000031.1:9982-19666 GCA_964618775.1 uncultured Lachnospiraceae bacterium
CGATAGTACTAGACATGTCGATAGTACTAGACATGTTGATAAGAATAGACGTGGACTTTAATCGAAACTAAACTATAGTGATGTAATATATAATATGTTTAATTTTATGACCTACAAAAGCTTTATAGATGAGTGATACTATCCTCTTAAGTAGATAAGGAAAAACTAAAATCTACTTAAGGAGGATAAAGCTTATCAGGGCTCTTGTTAGGTCTATTTTATTATTAACAATATTTAATTTATAATTCTATAACCAGAAAATGTGGTCTTAATTCTTGAAACAAATATGTATATGTTCTATAATTATTTATAATGAAAATATATAAGAAAGAGTAGGTTATCTTTGAATGGCAGAAGATGAATCTTTGCCTAGAAGAGTTGTTGCTACAGTATATATACTAAAAGATGAGGAAGGAACGACATAATAATGATTGACATTCAAAGTTTGTTAAGATTAGAGATTACCATGTTATCGGCTGTTATAATAGGAATCATTCTAGGTAAAAGAGGAATGGTGGACAAAAATGGACGGCAAACTCTAACTGATTTACTAATTAATATAATACTTCCTTTTAGTATTATAGGTTCTTTTGTGGATAATGATCCATCTGAAATATTAGGAAACTCCTTGCGTGGGCTTTTGGTTTCTATCTTAGTATTAATTGTTTGCTATATTCTTGGAAAGTTTATTTATTTTAAATCAGAAGAAAAACACTTACCTATTCTTCAATATGGAACAATGGTATCAAATGTGGGTTTTATGGGCTTGCCTATTATTGGAGGGCTATATGGAACTCAAGGACTACTTTTCGCATCGATTTATATGATACCACCTCGAGTTTATATGTGGACTTTAGGCCTAAGGCTCTTTACAAAAACTAAAGGTGAAGGTTCAATAAAAAAGGTACTAACTCATCCATGTATTATTGCAACAGGAATTGGAGTATTGTTGATGTTAATTCCTTTTGAAATACCTGAACTTATTACAGGCACAATAAAATCCCTTGGAGGTGGAACTACAGTCTTGTCAATGATTGTAATAGGATCAATTTTATCAGAAGCGAAACTTAAGGGAATTATAACAAAAGAAATATTATATTATTGCTTTGTTAGGTTAGCCTTGATACCAACCATAGCTTTGTTTATGTGTAAGTTGTTAAGCTTTGACAGTTTTATAACTGGAGTGGCAGTTGTTATGACAGCAATGCCTATGGGAAGTGTAACAGCTATCTTAGCTGAGAAGTATGGTATTGACTCCGAATTTGCATCCAAATGTGTGTCTTTTTCAACGGGGCTATCACTTTTAACGATTCCCCTATGGAGTGTTGTTTTACATAACATTTTAACATAATAAAGATAATAAGATATTTAATGGAGGTAAATAATAATGAAAGATCCAATTCAAAAGTATTTTCAAGTTGGTATAATCCAGTGGATGAGCCATCCGCCGAAGGATTATGATGTAGTAGAATCAATAAGACAAATTGCTTGTGACGATTACTTTGGGGCAATTGAAGTAAAACAAGTTGATGATGATAAGACTAGAGCAAAAGTAAAGAGAATATTAGAGCAATCATATTTAAAGGTTTGTTATGGTGCACAACCTAGACTATTAGGGCCAGGATTAAATCCTAATGATATTGATGAAGCAGGTAGAAAAGCAGCAGAAGATACCCTAATGGAAGCTATTGATGAAGCAGAATATCTTGGAGCTTCTGGAATTGCATTCCTAGCAGGAAAATGGGAAAAAGAAACAAAGGGCCAGGCTTATGACCAACTCCTTAAAACAACGAGAAATTTGTGTGACTATGCAGCTACTAAAAATATGATTATAGAACTGGAAGTGTTTGATTATAATATGGATAAAGGGGCTTTAATTGGACCTGCACCATATGCAGCTAAATTTGCAGCAGATATGAGAACAAGCCATAACAACTTTGGACTGGTTGTAGACTTGTCCCATTTTCCAACAACTTATGAAGACTCTAAATTTGCAATTCAAGTTCTAAGGCCATATATTACTCATTTACACATTGGCAATGCAGTGGTTGAAAAGGGTAAGGATGCTTATGGGGATTTACACCCACGTTTTGGCTTCCCAAATAGTGCAAACGATGTAGAGGAATTAGTTGATTTCTTTACTGTATTAAAAGAAGAAGGGTTTTTTAGACCTAATGATCCACTTGTATTATCTTTTGAAGTACAACCCTTTGGTGATGAAGATGGAGACATAATTGTTGCAAACACAAAACGTGTAATAAATAGAGCCTGGTCTTTAGTTGAAGACTAATAGATAAGTGTGACTTTTACAAAGGAAAAATAATTCTAGGAGGGATATAATGGGAGGGAACATATTAAATATCGGGGTTGAAGGCCTAAAAGAACTTAAGATGAAGTTAATCCAACTAGACAGATTTCAAAATGATAATTCTATCCTTGTTAGCGATGAAAGTAAGCTAGAAAAATATATTAAGAATAAAGAAGACATGGTTGAAGAAGAGCTTACCCTTACAATTAAGAAGAGAAAAGAAGAAATTGAGGCTACTTATAATCAGGAAGTTTCAAAATTAAAAGATGACATTAAAAAAGTTCAAAATAAAAAAGAAAAATCTAAAAATGCTCAAATATCTGAACGTATTAAGCTTGAGACGTCAGACCTATCAGATGATTATGAGCAGATGAATTTAGAAATTAAAAAAAGGCTTAAAGAAGAAAAAATGCCGACCCTCATTAACACAAATATATTTTATTCTTTATATATGCCAAGAGGAACAAAAGAATTTTCAATTGTAATAATAGCATTGCTAGTTGTCTTGCTATTAATACCTTGTGGGATTTATTTCTTTATTTTACCAGAGCAAAAAGTGTCTTACCTGATAGCTATATATGTAGCAACGGTTGTTATTTTTGGTGCAATATATCTTGTTTTAGGCAGTAAAATAAAAGATAAGTATTTGTATGGAATAAAAGAAATAAGAGAAATACGCACCAAGATGACTAAGAATAAAGGCAAAAGAAAAAAAATAAGAAAAAGAATTTTAAAAGATAAAGATGAGAGTATATATTCCCTAGAATATTATGATGAGAAAGTAAACAATATAGATCAAGAAATAGAAGCTGTTGAAAGCAGGAAAAGTAATGCTATTATTTCTTTTGATCAAGAAACAAAGCCAGTAATTACTGAAGAAATAAGAGGTCATTACTCAGAAGAATTATTAAATATGAATTCTAACTTGCATGAATTGAAACAAAAAGTAAATGAAAATAATGAGAATATAAAACATCTATCCCGTGAATTAGTAGAAGATTATGAGGCATATTTAGGAAAAGAAATTATGTCAGTAGAAAAACTTGATAGATTAATTAACATTATGGAAGAAAACAACTTGCAAAAAGTTTCTGAGGGGATATCGGTTTATAAAAAAAGTAATCAGTAAACAATTAAAAAGAGGATTTGTGTTTATGATATTCCCTAAAGGATGGATTATTAGATCTAAATCCGAGGGGAGTAAGTCAAAAACACAAGTCCTTTTTAGTTTTCAAGTTTGTGATAACAATAATTAATTCCATTGAATATAAAGTCTGCCAAATTCATTACTATATTTAATCTGGTTGTTTGAAGTAACATATCATTTAAAACGCCAGATAGATTAACGATTCCTGTAATGAAAAGATCTCCAACACATGGCAAGTCCTTGTTTACGCCAACACCTGGTAGTAGCGAACCTTCGCCTAGGGTTATATAACCTACATGGCGGGAGGAACCAAGGGAGGCATCAATGGCAATTATAAAAGCATCGGGAAAGTTTCTGTATATGCCATCCACTGTCTCAGATAGATTTTGTGCATGAACAGGTTGGTTTAGTGTGCCATATAATATTATGTTTTCTTTAAATCTCTTCATTAATTTGTAACCAACAATTGGTCCAAGGCTATCTCCTGTAGCGCGATCTGTACCAATGCAAAGGAAAACGATTGGTTTGTCTTGCTTCTTGTTCTTTATAATTAAATCATAAAGAATCCTGCTAAAGTCAAATAATTCATAGTGTTCATTACTGTTAAAATAATATACTTTTTGTTTGGTCGTAGATCTATTGTTCATAAGACCTCCTGTTTGCTTGTACTATTACAATTTATTCAAGAAAACTAGGTATATTACTATAATCTTATTATAATTACATGTATGGAGGTAAGATAATAAATAATAACCTTGTTTCTCAACTAGAGTATTACCAAATAAAAGTAAAATAGTCAGACTATTAAAGGGACTTTAAAGACAGAATTCTACAATAAACAAATAAAAAAACATAAAATACAGAGAGTTACAGTTTAGTAAATCAAAACAATAGATAATAATGACGCATTATAAGTAATAAACAAAAAATAAAATTAATATTCTTGACTTGTTTTGACATAATAATTTCACCCTACATGATAATATGTTTTAAATATGAGAAAATGAACAACCCCACTTACCAAAAGTGTTATCAGATATTTTGAAGCGAAGAACCTATATAAAGGGAGGAAATAATTATGAAGAATACAAATATAGATAAAGGGAGTGAAAAAACTTTAAGTGGAGCAAAAACTAACAATGTAAAAATGCCTAAGAATTTAAGACAGGTCGGAAACATAAATGACACATCAAAAGTTATATATGTTGAAGATTATGTTATGTCATATATTAAACAATTATCAGAAAAAGATCAAAATGAAAGTAAGATAGCAATCTTATTAGGACAATATATTTATAATGACAAGACTAAAAATATTTTTATCAAAGGTGCTATTGAAATGGATGATAAAAGTATTAACGAAAATGATATATTTACGGATGAATCTTGGACTAATATATATGTAAATATTAAAGAATATTTTGCTGATGAAGAAATTATTGGATGGGCTATAATTGGTTTAAGTATAATGTTTGACATAGAAGATAGAATAAAGAAAATACACAAAGAAAACTTTTCTGGACCTGACAGGGTTTTGTTAAAATATGATTGTATGGAAAAAGAGGAAAACCTTTTTATTGTTGAGAATAATCAATTTATAAAACAAAGAGGATACTACATATATTACGAAAAAAACGAGGAAATGCAAAACTATATGATTGATCATAATCAAACAGAAAAAACCCATGAGGAATATGATGATATAGCAACTAAGAAGATTAGGAATGTAATAGAAAAAAATGAAATAAAAAGACATGATAAAAATATTAATCGGCTAACCTATGCAGCTGGCACCCTGTTAGCAATAATTGTTATATTAACGGCATCTACAATGTTACGAAATTACCATCAAATGAAAAATTTAGAGACCGCCCTGGACTCGATTTCGCAAAATCTAGCAAATGCAGAAAAAATAGGGGAGGCAAAAGAAGTAATATCTGAGAACAAAGGGGACCTGGAGAACCCGCCTAATGGAGAAATTGAAGAGCCAGGAGTTGAAGCATCAAGTCTAGATAATACAGAGACTGGTGAAGAGCAATCAACTATGGAAGGCAATGGCCAAAATAAGGGAGGGAATGCAGATGATCAAGAAGAAGTAGACGTTGAAACTGTTCCAGGGGATGTGGTTCAGACACCAGAAACAACACAAAGCAGTGAAACAGGGCAAGCTGAGGGAACGGGTCCAGAAACAGCGACCTCGACAGAGTCTGAAGTAACCCAACCAGTGACTACAGAGGCTTCTGCAACGGAAGAGATAAAGTATTATATTGTCCGTCAAGGAGATTCCCTAGCAAGTATAAGTAATGAGTTATATAATGATACAACACGAGCAAAACTGAATGAAATTATTGCTTTAAATGGTATTGAAAATCAAGATAAAATATATGCGGGGCAGCAACTAATTATTCCATAACTTTTTAAATAGGCTTAATATGCTTTTCGACCTTTACTATCTAATAAGAATATCTTGTAGTTGGTATAAACAGATAAAATGCATTAGAAGAACCACATAAATAGACAATGGTAAGGAATATAACAAAAATTATTCCTACTCTTGTCTATTTAGTATTGTTTTGTTAATCTAACAGAGTTGACAATGATAAAGATTATACATTTAAATTATAATAATAAAAAATAGTGATATGTAATATAAAATCGGATATAATGAATGTGATAGTAGAAATATGTTTAATAGAGGAGAAATTATGTTGGTTACACATGATAAAAAAGATTCTAGGTATTTTGATAATAGAAAACGTAGATATAAAAAAAACATTAGCCTAATTGCTATAAGTGTACTTATTATTTTGACTGCTATAGCGCTATTCATTATGTACCAGTTAAACAATATATACTATACAGACTATACAGTGGCAGAAAACATAGAAAGAAGTGATAGTACATATACCCAATATACTAATTATAAGGATGGAATTCTTCAATATAGTAAAGACGGAGCCATGTATATAGATGGACAAGGTGATTCAATATGGAATTCTACATATGATATGAGCTTCCCAACCCCTGATATCAGTGATGATTATCTTATAATAAGTGATGCAGGGAACAAAAGGTTAGAATTATTTAATGGTACAGGTCATGTAAAAAGTTTAGAGGTCTTATATCCAATAATTAAGGCAGAGGTTGCAAGCCAAGGTGTTGTTGCTGTGCTAATGGATGGGGGAGACGTGGATTATTTTCAGCTTCTTAGCCCAACCGGCCACAGTTTAATGGATTACAGGACGATAGTGGATAAAAGTGGATTTCCCATTGATTTTTCCGTTTCTCAAGATGGAACAAAATTAGTGACAAGTTATATGTCCATTAATAGTGGACTAATACAGAGCAAAATAACATTTTATAACTTTGGAGGAGTGGGGCAAAACTATGAGGCTAAGGTTGTAGGGGGCTTTGATTATGGACAAACCCTGGTAACAAAAGTAGAATTTATTAATAATGATACTGTAAGTGTTTTTGGAGACGATAGATTTTCTATATATGATATGGAAGAAATCCCAAGTTTGGTGTTTGAAGAGGATATTCAAGCAGAGATAAAGAGCATAACCTATAATGATGAATATGTTGGCATAATTCAGAAAAATATAGATGGTGAGAGTCAATACCTGTTAATGGTATACAATATAAAAGGTGAAAAGATTTTAAACGAACATATCAATTATAATTACGATCAATTTCAGATAACAAATAATGAGCTTATACTATTTTCTGGAACAGAATTGAATATACTGCGGTTAAATGGAAAGGAAAAGTTTAATACTAGTCTTGATACAAGTTTAATTAGCGTTTTTCCTGTGTCAACAAAAGATGAATATCTCATTATTAGTCAATCTAATATCAAAAGAATTAAATTAATAAAGTGATGTTTTAAGAAATTAAATAGGGAGGATTTTAATGAATTGGTTACTTGTTGCTGTGATGCTGCTTTTAATTTTTTATACTTGGAGAGGCCAAAAGAGAGGTTTTATCAGAACGGTTTTTACAATATTCTCCACAATTATTGCCATCGTGATTACTATGTGGGTTAGCCCTTATATTAGCAAAGGAATAAAGAGTAATGATAGCTTAATGAATCATGTTAGTGAAAAGGTATCCGAAGCATTGGCATCTGAAGCAGATGAGGAGATCGGTGATAAAACAACAGACGAAGTAGAGTATATCGAAAACTTAAAAATTCCCTCTTTATTAAAAGAAAATCTAATAGAAAATAAGACTTCAGATGTTTATGATGCAATGGCAGTTGATGATTTTAAGGGCTATGTTAACAATCTTTTATCAGTGTTGCTTATAAACATGGGAACTTTCATATTTGTGCTATTGCTGGCTAAAGTTTTGTTACATATCACTAGTGTTACTCTAGATTTAATTAGCAATCTGCCAGTAATAAGTGGGTTAAATCGTTTTATGGGTTTAATTGCAGGATTAATACATGGGGTCATTGTTATATGGATTGGCTTTGTAGTGATAACTCTATTTGCTAATTATGAATTTGGACAAATTCTTTTTGCACAAATTAATGAAAGTGAAATTTTAAGTGCTATTTATAACAATAATATAATATTAGTTTTTTTAACCGATATTAGTAAAATACTGTTTTAGACAAAAACTATTTATCTAAAACGCTAATTGATATCTTTTATTTTAGGGGCTATAATTGAGATATTATAGATGAATTTAATATTAGAGAATTACTTTATAATAAACTTTGAGAGGATTGATTAAGATGGTAAGTAATGAAAAGAAAGAATTTGATGCGTTGTCCTTTGGAGAAATCTTATTAAGACTTTCTGCACCTGTTAATGAAAGAATGAGATCATCCACTATATTTGAAAAGAATACAGGGGGATCGGAACTAAACGTTGTATCTGGTATTTCTTTGTTAGGCTTAAGAACTGGTATAATATCAAAGATACCAAAACATGATATTGGTGATTATATAAAAAACAATATTAGGTTTTCAGGAGTTAGTGATGATTGGTTAATATTTGATGATAGTCCAGATTCAAGATTAGGAATATATTTTTATGAGTATGGTGTTTATCCAAGAAAGCCTACTGTAGTTTATGACCGAAGAAATGCATGTATTAGTACAATTACGGCTGAAACTTTTCCAGAAGAGATATATAGCTCTACAAGATTATTTCATACAAGTGGCATAACTTTAGCATTGTCTAAACAGACACGAGATGCAGCAGAAACATTTATACGAAAATTTAAAGAGGCTGGAGCTTTGATTTCCTTTGATGTAAACTTCAGAATAGCTCTCTGGACAGAAGAAGAAGCAAGAGAGTACGTAGAAAGGATTCTTCCATATGTAGATATACTTTTCATATCCGAAGAAACTGCTCGCAGAACTTTTAAGAGGACAGGAGATTTAGAGTCAATTATAAAAGGACTCTCAGAAGAATTTGATATTCCAATTTTAGCATCAACGGAACGTATAGTTAAATCCCCTAGAAAACATACCTTTGGCTCTACTATTTATAATGCTAAAGAAGACAAGTTTTACAAGGAAGCTCCTTATGAGGATATAGAGGTTGTTGACCGTATAGGTAGTGGAGATGCCTATGTTTCAGGGGTATTATATGGCCTATTAGAATATAATGATTGTGAAAAAGCTTTACAGTATGGCAATGCATATGGTAGTGTAAAGAACACTATTATAGGGGACTTGCCTTCATCAGATAAGAAAGAAATTGATAGGATTATTAAATCCCACAATAGCTCTGGTCCTCAAAGTGAATTAAATAGATAGTAAAAGTTGAGTCTAAGAAAACAATTTAATTTTAAGTATAACGGGTTATTGTTGTTGCAATAACTCGTTGGTTTTTTAGAATTAGAATTAGTGGAACTATTTAATAATACAAAAACTTTAAAATAATAGTTGACAATCAAATTTCAGTGTGTTAATATAACTTTTGCTGACACAAAAAAGGCAGACAAAACATTTGTTGCTAAACATTTGAATTACCAAGCCTTGCCAGCGAAATGAACCTTGATAATTAAACAGTAAAACAACCCTGAAAATTCAAAATAAAAAGATAAATTTCACATGGATTTATCTTAAAGAGAATTTCAGAAACAAAACGAACCAAAACAGTAAAAGAGATAAACGATTGTTTTTTTAGTAAACAGTCAGTGTAATCTTGACAAAGAACAAACTTTAATATGAGAGTTTGATCCTGGCTCAGGATGAACGCTGGCGGCGTGC
>CAZUDG010000032.1:0-2141 GCA_964618775.1 uncultured Lachnospiraceae bacterium
AATGTTAGAAATATTTAAACTTTAATATATTAAAGCATAAAACAATAAAATTTAAAATAATCTTTTCAGGAGGAATAGAATATAATGTCACTAGACTTATCAAGGAAAGCACAGAATGTTAAGCCATCATCAACACTTGCCATTACTGCCAGGGCCAAAGAGTTAAAAACACAGGGCGTAGATATTATTGGATTTGGTGCAGGAGAACCAGATTTTAATACACCAGATAATATTAATCAAGCTGCTATTGATGCTATTAATGATGGTTTTACAAAATATACTCCAGCTTCAGGAACTAAAGATCTAAAGAAGGCAATATGCAAAAAGTTAAAGGACTTTAATAAAGTTTCTTATAAAGAAAATCAAATAGTAATTAGCAATGGTGGAAAGCATTCTTTAACAAACGTATTTCAAGCTATATTGAATCCAGGTGATGAAGTTATTATTCCAACACCTTATTGGTTAAGTTACCCTGAAATAGTTAAATTAGCTGATGGAAGTCCTGTATTTATTGAAACAAGCAAAGAAAATGAATTTAAGATAACGCCAGAACAGCTTGAGCGTGCTTGTACTAATAAAAC
This sequence comes from uncultured Lachnospiraceae bacterium, assembly GCA_964618775.1. Lineage (GTDB taxonomy): Bacteria > Bacillota > Clostridia > Lachnospirales > Lachnospiraceae > JAAYRG01. Next base: position 582 of record CAZUDG010000032.1, read on the forward strand.
TAAGGCATTTGTATTAAATTCTCCTAGCAACCCAAGCGGAACTGTTTATAGCAGAGAAGAATTAGAAGCTCTAGCCAAGATTATTGTTGAAAGAAACATTTATGTAGTATCAGATGAAATATATGAATACTTACTTTATGATGGAGTTGAACATGTTAGTATAGCATCATTGAATAATGAAATTTATGAAAGAACAATAACTTGTAGTGGAGTTTCAAAGAGTTATTCAATGACTGGTTGGAGAATAGGTTATACTGCTTCAAGTCCAGAAATTGCCAAACTAATGGGAAGCGTTCAAAGTCATCAAACTTCTAACCCTAACTCTATAGCTCAAGTGGCAGCAACAGAGGCTTTAAACGGACCTCAAGATACTGTAGCCAGCATGAGAAGTCAATTTGATAAGAGAAGAAAATATATTGTGGATAGAATTAACAACATACCTCTATTAGATGTTAGAACTCCAAAAGGTGCATTTTATGTATTTGTGGATTGTAGTGAGGCCCTAACAAAAACATATAAGGGAGAGCTTATCCAATCAGCAGGCAAATTAGCAGAGATACTAATAAATGAATATAAAGTTGCTGTTGTTCCATGTGCGGATTTTGGTAGTCCTGATTATATTCGTCTTTCTTATGCGATTTCAATAGAAGAAATTGAAAAAGGAATAGATAGAATTCAAAACTTTATAGAGGATTTATAATTTAATATATATTTTGAAACGGCTATGAAGCAGGGTAGGACACTAAGCTGTCACACCCTAGCTCATAGCCGTTTTTTATATACTGGATAGTAATATCATAAGATTATCGTCATTTTTTTGCCATTTAATCATAGTATTATATATAGAATCTATGATTTTATTATATTGGAGTGTTTAGATAAACATTTCCATTATTAAATTTAGAATCTAAAACTAGTTTAATAACTATATAATTGGAGGATAAGTTTAGTGAGATACATAAACATGCTTGTAAGAAAATATGGGGATAAAAAGACAGGTCTTATTCTTTATTTTATTGGAGCTCTTATAGGAATTTTAGTTTCAAATGTTTTTAAAGGATTTTATTGGGACGAGATAGATCTACTAAATATAAATTACTTTGAATTTATTAAGAACATGGAAATTGACTATAAAATATTACGTAATTATGTATTATGGAAAGATTTCAGGAATTATATATTAATATGGGGGCTATGTTTTACTAAAATTGGTGTAGGATATGTTGTTCTTATGATTTTATATTATGGCTTTCAAACTGGTTTCTTTTTATCTACGATATTTGCAGGATATGGTATAAAAGGTATACTTTTAATTATAGGTTATACTTTTCCTCAATTTATAATATATGTACCAGTTATAGCCCTTTCCTTACAAGGAGGGTATTGGTTATGTAGCAACTTATATTCTAATGGCATACATAAGAAAAATAGAGTTGAAGTTTTAGGAAAATATCTTGTTTTTATTTTAATCCTAGCAATCTTACTATTCATAGGTGCTTTGTTAGAGACCTACGTAGGTTCATTTGTTTTAGTAAAAATGTTAAGCGGCTTTTATTAATT
>CAZUDG010000032.1:2241-11397 GCA_964618775.1 uncultured Lachnospiraceae bacterium
CCCTTTATAAAGTTCTTTAAATCAGGATTAATATATCTATTATACATGATTTCATTAACAATTCTTGGTTGTTGAGTAAAATCTTTGTTAGAATTTGCATGGTTTACGTCAACTACTAATGCAGGATTAGTTAAGTTTCTTTCCCTATATAAGTCATGTAGTAATACGATATCTTCGTAATGGTAGTTAGGAATAGATTGTCCATGTTTATTAACGGCGCCTCTAAGTACTGCATGGGAATATTCATTACCTGTTGTTTCAACTTCATAACTACGGTATATAAATGAATGTTTATTCTGTGCTGCTACAATTGAGTTTAGCATAACTGAAAAATCGCCACTAGTTGGGTTCTTCATTCCAATAGGAATGTTTAATCCACTTGAAACTAGTCGATGTTGTTGGTTTTCAACTGACCTTGCTCCTATTGCTATGTATGCAAGAATATCTTCAACATATGGAGCGTTTTCAGGATATAGCATTTCGTCTGCTGCAGACAAGCCAGTCTCTTTTAAGGAACGAACATGTAACCTTCTCATAGCAATAAGACCTTCGCTTAAGTTTGGTTCTTTTCCAGGATCTGGTTGATGAACAAGACCTTTATATCCCTCACCTGTGGTTCTAGGTTTATTGGTGTAAATTCTAGGTATTATTATTAATTTGTCAGCAACTCTTTCTTGTAATGTTACTAGTCTAGACACATAGTCTAATACAGAATCTTCATTATCAGCAGAGCATGGACCTATAATTACTAAAAATTTATCAGATTCTCCGTTCAATACTTTTTTAATCTCTTCGTCTCTTTTTAGCTTGTTTTCTATATCTTTTTCTGACAAAGGATAAACTTCTCGTAAATCAGCTGGAGATATAACTTTCTTCTTAAAAATATAACTCATGTGAATCCTCCTTAATTTAAATGTGTATTTTATTTAGCCTTATTAGTAATTAACTAAATAGTTTGTATTACTATTATACCTTTATATTGAATAAAAAAAAGACTTAATTTAGTCTAATGATATTACTAGGTAAATTAAGTCTTTGTAAAATATATATGTTAATTAATTGTTAATTTAAATTAATAATCCACTATCTGATTTGATCAGCTAATGAATATATTAGTTTTTCTGATTCTTCCCAACCAAGACATGGGTCTGTTATTGATTTACCATATACATGTTCATGGGTATCCTGCCTGCCAGATTCAATATAGCTTTCAATCATTACTCCTTTAATAAATTTAGTCAAGTCGGAGTTTATTGACCTGTTATACATGATTTCATGTACAATCCTTGGCTGTTGACTATAATCCTTGTTGGAATTGGCATGATTAACATCTATAACTAATGATGGATTTATTAAGTCTCTTTCTTTATATAAGTTATAAAGTAAAATCAAATCTTCATAATGATAATTAGGAATTGACTGTCCATGTTTGTTAACAGCACCCCTAAGTACAGCGTGGGCATATTCATTACCAGTTGTCTCAACTTCATAATCACGATATATAAATGAATGTTTGCCTTGTGCTGCAACAATTGAGTTTAGCATAACTGAAAAATCTCCACTTGTAGGATTTTTCATTCCAATAGGATTTGTCATACCACTTGCTACTAGGCGGTGTTGTTGATTTTCAACAGAACGAGCACCAATAGCCACATAAGAAAGAATATCCTCAACATAAGGAGTATTCTCTGGATATAACATTTCATCTGCAGAGGAAAGGCCAGTTTCCTTAAATGAACGCAGATGCATCCTACGTACAGCCTTTAAACCCTCATTTAAATTAGGTTTTTTGTTAGGGTCTGGTTGATGGACAATACCTTTATATCCTTCACCAGTAGTTCTTGGCTTATTTGTATATATTCTAGGTATTATTATTAACTTGTCTTTAACCTTTTCTTGGACTTTTGCAAGTCGAGATACATAGTCCAATACAGAATCCTCATTATCGGCAGAGCAAGGACCAATAACAACTAAAAATTTATCTGATTCACCACTTAATACTTTCTTGATTTCTTCATCTCTATTTTCTTTTACTTGTTTATCTTTTTCTGATAAAGGGTAAGCTTGCTTAAGTTCAGTGGGTGATATTACTTTTTTCTTAAATATAAAACTCATATGCATCCTCCTTTGAGTAATAGCTATAATTTTAAACGTGTTTCAATTTTTAGTCAAGGAAAGTTATATTATAGTCAAATTTAATGTTCATTTGAATAATGACAATCTTGGTCTAATAAGATTATAGTAAGATATTATCTCAATACAATACTCCTTTGGGGAATAAATAGCAAATAAATTGAAAGGAATGTTATGGATTTGAAAAATAGTAATAGTGGATGGATAATTATAATAACTATGAAAGTTATGTTTGCTATAGCCTTGCTTATGCTAATGTGGTATTTGATTATTCCTAATACTTCAATTTATTATATGAATAAAACATTCCTACCCTTTTTTCATAAATTAAATGAAAGAGACTTGATAATGGTTCCTGGAGAAGAATATAAATTAAGGGTAGAGAGATTAAATACAAGGGTTGAATTTTCTTCTTTGGATATAAAAGTGGCTGTGGTAACCCCTTTTGGCAATATAATAGGTCTCAGACCTGGTAAAACCTTCATAAGGGCCAAATATAATGATAATGAACTAAGATGTAGGGTGAGGGTAATAAAGCTCAACAAGAAGGAAATAGAGATTGAGGTCGAGGAGAGCTTTGACCTAGATATAAAAGGGCCAATGATTTTAAAGAAAGTATCCTGGTCATCTAATAATGAAAGGGTGGTAATAGTTAATAACTTTGGAAAGGTTAAAGGTATCTCTAGGGGCAAAGCAACAGTAATAGGCAAAATAGGAGATCAAAAGTTAAAGTGTAGTGTGTTAGTAAAATAATATAGACTCATATATTCCAAGAATAGTCATAAAATCAGTCATATTGGATTAAAATAGTAATAATGATTATTGGACGTGGGAGACTATGAAAAAAAGATTAAGTATTATAATATTAACATTTATTCTGTTGTTAAAAGTATTTAGCCCTATTAATATACTAGCAAGCCCTGAGGGAACAAATGAAAGCGAACAGGAAAGTATTGATGAAGAAAATGCAGAACAAGACAATATTGATCAAGAAAATGTTGAATCAGAAAATACTGAAGAAAATATATTGTCTGAGGATATTATGCAAATTGAATCCACTTCAGCTGTATTAATGGAAGGTTCAACTGGTGAAATTATTTACGAAAAAAATAAAGATGAAAGACTACACCCCGCAAGTATAACAAAGATAATGACTATGTTATTAATCTTTGAAGCTATTGATGAAGGAAGATTTAAATTAGATGATGAAGTAACTGTAAGTGAGCATGCGGCTTCCCTTGGTGGTTCTCAGGTATATCTTGAACCTGGGGAGATACAAACTGTAGAAACTATGATAAAATGTATTGCCATAGCCAGTGCCAATGATGCTTCTGCTGCTATGTCAGAGTTTGTTGCTGGAACAGAAGAAGAGTTTATTCGAAGAATGAATGAAAGAGCTAAAGAACTAGGAATGGAAAACACAAACTTTGTTAATAGTTACGGTTTAGACGCAGATAATCATTATTCATCTGCTTATGATGTTGCATTGATGTCAAAAGAATTAATAAGTAAATTCCCCCAAATAAGCGATTATTCAACTATTTGGATGGAAAACATTATACATAGCACCAAAAAAGGTGAAAGTGAGTTTGGTTTAACTAATACAAATAGACTCGTTAGGTTTTATGATGGAATTACAGGATTAAAAACAGGCTCCACTGGCCTTGCAAAATATTGCCTTAGTGCAACAGCCAATCGAGACGGTATGAATTTAATTTCTGTAATATTAGCAGCACCAAGTACTAAAATCAGGTTTAATGAAGCCGCTAAATTACTTGATTATGGGTTTTCTAATTGTTCATTATATAAAGATAATAATGAGAACTTAAACATTGATCCTATTTTTATAAAAAAAGGTGTAAAAGAAGAGTTGATTTATAAAACAAATGAAGAATTTTCTTATTTGCTTATGAGAGATACAAATCCTGAGAATATAAAAAAAGAGGTTAGAATTCAAGAAGAAATTGAAGCACCAATTAATGAGAACGACCAGATAGGGGAAGTTGTTTATTCAATTGACAATAAAAAAATCGGATCAGTAGATATTGTAGCGGGAGAAACTATTGACAAGGCAAAATATTCAGATCGTTTAAATCAAGCCTTTAGTAATTTCATATTTTAACATAAAACACAAACATATAAATATATAACAAGGAGACCTATCATGGTCTCCTTGTTATATATTTATTAGATTTTAATTGTTATAATAGCTTTATAATAGGATATAGTTTATGGTATAATTACTAAGGCGTAATGATGAGAGGAACTTGAGAATGATGGAATATGTTTTAATACTAATTATATTAATCCTTGGATTTTTATTATATCTTAAATTTGAAAATACAAATTTAGAAGTCACCCATTATAATATAAAGTCAAACAAAATCCCTGAAAGTTTTTCTGGGACTGTTTTTGTTGTTATAGCAGATTTACATAACAATTCTTTTGGCAAAAACAATGATATTTTAATTGGAGAAATTGATAAGATAAATCCAAGTTTTATTATCATAGCTGGTGACTTGATCGTTGGTAAAAGATCGGAGGACTTTAGAGTTGCTATTTCTTTGCTAAATGAGCTAGTACAAAGATATCAGATTTACTATGGTTTTGGAAACCACGAACAAAGAGTTATCCCAAAAGGAAGATACTTTAATAACAATTGGAAGAAGTATGTAGAGAAATTATATGAATTAAAGATTAAAATTTTGGATAATGAATCAGCAACAATTACTAAAGGAAATGATAAAATAATTATAAATGGTCTCTCCATAGATAAAATATATTTCAGGAAGAAAAAAGACCTAACTCCTATGAAAGAAGGCCATATAGAAAATTTAATAGGAAAACTGAATAATAAATGTTATAATATAGTAATTGCACATGATCCTGTGTATTTTGAGGAATATATTAATACTGAAGCTGATTTAATATTATCTGGACATATACACGGAGGAATTATCAGATTGCCTTTTTTAGGAGGCCTTATCTCACCTCATTATGAACTATTCCCCTTATATGATTCAGGAAAGTTTCAAAAAAAAGAACAAATTATGCTAGTTTCTAGAGGACTAGGAACCCATACTATAAAGTTAAGAGTTTTTAATAGGCCAGAACTTATGGCTATTACTTTAGAAAGGTAGCACTTTTTAATGTTAAATCAACTTATTCAAGTGATATTATTGGCATTAGCATCATCAATTGTAATGGTTATGCATGAGTTACCAAAAGCTATGATTTATGCCAAGATATACAATAAAAACAGACAATATAATAAGAGAAATATTTATGCATTATATCAGTATATAGACCCCATAGGCTTAGTGTTTTGTATAACTAATATGACTGGATTTTCAAAACCATATGTCTATAGATTAAACGATAAGAAAATGAATAAAACTTTAGGAATTACAGGTTTTATAAGTCTGCTGTTTATTTTTATAATATCAGTTGGCCTTATAAATTTTTTTGGTGTTAAATATTTAAATTTAACAGTTGAGGAAGTTAGTCTATCTGATAATTTGTTTTTATCATTTACAATATATATGGCATTAATAAGTCTGGGAATGTTTCTAGTCAATTTGTTTCCTATTGCAAATTTTAATATGGGACTAATAATAGCATCCATATCTTCAGACAATTACTACTCAATTATTAAAAATGATTATTTTATTAAAATGATACTTATATTATTTATGCTATTTGGAGTATTTAATACTATAACAGCAAATATCATAAACCTATTCATTTTCTTATAATAAAAGTAGATAATTGAAAGTATGGTGGTCTGGCATAACAACAAAAGAGTAGGAAGGTAATATGAGTATATCAGTAAAATTAGAAGCATTTGAGGGTCCTTTGGACTTATTGCTTCATTTAATAGATAAAAACAAAATAAACATTTATGATATTCCGATTATTGAAATAACTGAGCAATATTTAGACTATATTAGAAACTCGGAATATATGAACTTAGATAGTATGAGTGAATTTTTAGTAATGGCTAGTGAACTTATTAGTATAAAGTCAAAAATGCTTTTACCTAAAGATGAAGATGATGAAGACTGCGAAGATCCAAGATATGAATTAGTTGAAAGATTATTAGAATTTAAGATGTTTAAGTATATATCAGATATACTTAAAGACAAAGAAGAAGATGCCTCAAAAGCTATATACAAGGAATCTAGTCTGCCAGATGAGGTATCTGAATATAAAGAGGAGATAGATCCAGCTGAAGTTATTGGTGATATAACCTTAGCAAACATACAAAATATATTTTTATCTATAATGAAAAAGCAAGAAAGTAAAATACACCCTATACATAGCAAATTTGGCGAAATAAAACAAGAAAAGATAAATGTATCAGATAAAATTAATGATATAAAACGATATGCCTATAATCATAAGGTGTTTAAATTCACAGATTTATTATCAGATAGGATAACAAAACAAGAACTAATAGTAACTTTTCTTGGAATATTAGAGCTTACTAAAACTGGACAAGTTGTAATTAAACAAAACCGCCTATTTGATGATTTTGTAATAACTAGAACAGATAAAAAACAGATTAACAAAAATAAAGAGATTAAAAACCAAGAATCAAGTGTCATATCGGAGGCTGTTTTAGATGGGAATTAAAAAAATAGAGGCAACTATAGAAGCTATATTATTTGCTATGGGTGAAGCAGTTGACTTAGCCAGTATAGCTACATGTATTAACCACGATAAAGAAACCACTAGAAAACTTATCTATAACATGATGGATAACTATGATGGTGAACATAGGGGGATCCAAATTATTGAGTTAGGTGATTCTTTTCAAATGTGTACAAAACCTGAAATGTATGAATCAATTATAAAATTAATTAATGTTCCCCAAAAGCATTCATTGACAGAAGTATTATTAGAAACCTTATCAATTATTGCTTATAAACAGCCAGTTACAAAAGCAGAAATTGAAGCAATCAGAGGAGTATCGAGTGATCACAGTGTTAACAAACTAGTTGATTATAATTTAGTATGTGAGCTTGGTAGGATGGATGCTCCAGGAAGACCTATACTTTTTGGAACCACCCAAGAATTTCTGCGAAGTTTTGGATTGGAATCACTAGAGGAATTACCACCAGTTAAAGCAGATAAAATAGCAGTTTTTAAGGAAGAAGTAAAAGAAGAAGTAACTAAGGAATTTCCTGATGGGTTTGATGATGAGTTTCAAGAGAACTTTAAAGAGAGACAAAACCCAGAGGTAGAGGAAGAAATAAATGACGATAATATAATTGGAGAGTAATTGTCTCCATAATTGATAACAATAATATAGTAAGCCTGAATCTAAGCTAATAATAAATCTTAGATTCAGGTTTTTTTTGGATGAAGATTTCTATTATGGATATAATATGAAAGTATATCAATAATATTATAGAAAAGTAATCAAATTCAAATTATTGAATTGTTTCCTTAATTTACTATAACAATCGAAACGAGGTTTTTATGGATCCTTTACATGATAAGTATAACCGAATTACTGCACCAATCCTGAAAGACTTAAAAGAGACAATAAAAATAATAGATCAACTAACCAAAAACTGTGATGACTTTGTTAAAAGAAGATTTACAATTGGTGGAATTAATCAAGTAGATATATATTTTGTTTATATAGACAATATGGTTGATAAAACCTTATTGGAAGAAGATACCCTTAGATATTTAATCCATGAAATGGGAGATATGCCAGTATCTAATCAGTTTGATTATATTAAAGAAAAAGGACTGCGAAGTGCTGACATATCTGAAGCAAAAACCATGGATGAAGCAATGAAATATGTGTTTGGTGGAGATACCCTTATATTTGTTGATGGATATGACAGTGCTATTAGAGTATCTGTACGTGGAATGGCAAGTAGAGGAATTCAAAAAAGTGAGAATGAAGTTGCTATTCGTGGCTCTAAAGAAAGCTTTACTGAAGCCTTCTATTTAAATCGAGTTTTACTAAGAAGGCGAGTAAAAGATGCCAATATGAAAATGAAGCAGTTTCAAATAGGAACTAGAACTCTTACTGATGTTGCAATGGTATATTTAGATGGAGTTGCTGAACCAAAGATAATAGCTAATGTTGAGAGAAAAATTAAAGAATATACAATTGATGGAATATTCGATAGTGGTATGTTGGAACAGTTGATGGAAAACAATCCTCATTCCCCCTTTCCTGAGATACAAGCTACAGAAAGGCCTGATAAGGCCGCCTCAGCTATTGTAGAAGGTAGGATAGTAATAGTTGTAGATAATTCACCAACTGTTCTTATAGTTCCTGCTACCTTGAATTCATTCTTTCAAGCATCTGATGATTCTTATAATAGATGGCTAATTGCAACCCTTTTAAGAATAATAAGATATATAGGATCATTTTTAACTATGTTTTTACCTGGTCTTTATATAGCAGTAGTAAATTATCAACCAGAGCTTTTATCCCCTGCCCTTACCTTATCATTTGCTGCTGCCAGGGGAGGAGTCCCCTTTTCAGTTTTGATGGAAGTTATTGCTATGGAACTAGCCTTTGAAATGTTACTTGAAGCTGGGGTTAGACTTCCAGGCCCTATGGGCTCTATGCTTGGTATAGTGGGAGGATTGGTTATAGGGGATGCTGCAGTAAGTGCTAACTTAGTAAGCCCTGTGGTAGTTATAATTGTGGCTTTTACAGCCATATCTGCATTTACTATACCTAATGAGGCATTTGCATCATCTTTTAGACTTATAAGATTTTTTTCTATAATATTATCGGCATTTTTAGGACTATACGGATTTATTTTAAGTTTTATGTTTTTGCTAATACATTTAGCTGGTCTTAGAAGTTTTGGAGTGCCTTATCTTGCTCCATATGTTGCATCAGGAATCAATAGTGGTAGTGATGGCAAAGATGCTCTGGTAAGGTTTCCAATAAGAAAGATGACCAATAGACCATCTTTTGCTAGAGAAGATGAGAGAGTGCGGTTAGTAAACAACTATGAAGACAAAGAAAATAGTAAACAATGA
>CAZUDG010000032.1:11497-19540 GCA_964618775.1 uncultured Lachnospiraceae bacterium
CAAATTATATGGGATGGTAGATGATGTATTTAGACAATGAAAAGATTTCTAGAAGGCAAATGAAGAGGCTAATTGTATTTAATATATTTAGCATTTCTGGGCTAATACTACCTAGAATAGCTGTCGCTAGTGCAGGAAGAGATGGTTTAATATCAATTTTTATTGGTTTGCTTTTTGCCTTGATTTATATAATATTTATAGGGTTTATAACTAATAATATATCAGGGAATTTAATGAAATATTCTAAAGAAAACTGCGGAAGAATTATAACCTTTCTAATAGGAGGGTTTTATATAGTTAAATATTTTGCAAGCTTAGTCTTATGTGGACGTCTATTTGCAGAGGTTATAAGAGAAACATTACTAGAAGATGCAGATGTGAGATTTATTATACTTATGTTAATTCTTATATCAGCATATGCTGCTTCAAAAGGTTTTGAAGTTAGAGCAAGAATAACAGAATTACTATATTTTATAGTCTTAATTCCTTTTGTAATATTTTTGTTATTTGGGCTTAAAAGCATTGATCCTGCTAACCTATTACCACTGTTTACAAAAGACAAAACAAGTATTATATATGGAGGATACGCAATTTTTATAACATTTACCACATTAGAATTTTTAATCTTTTCTGCTCATTTTATTCAAGATAAGCCTATTAAATCTAGCCCTGAAGGAAAATTTAATGATAAGCAAGAAAAATCATTTAAACTATTTAGAAACCCTAATATGAATTATATACTTAATGCTTTAGTAATAGCAGGCATTATTGATATATTGCTTTATCTTGTCACTACAGGAGTTTTAGCTAGGAAAGATACTGCTAGTAAGTTATGGTCAACTGTAAGCATGATACAAATAGTGGACTTACCAGGTAGTTTTCTACAAAGACATGATGCTCTTATGATTTCTATATGGATGCTAAGTATCTTCACACTTACAAGTGGGTTTTTCTATTATTTGTTAATGATAACCAGGCAAATATATAGGTTGCCATCTCAAAAATATATGATATTGCCCTATATAACACTAATAATTGCAGCGTGTACAATACCAATAGATATAGAAGTGTATTTCTGGTATTTTGAAAGATTTATGATGTTGATTGGAATTCCAGGATCAATAATTTTACCCTTATTTGTTGTAGTTATAGGCAAAGTAAGAGATTACAAACCTATAGTAAAGACTCTTATTTTTGTTTTACTTATACCAGCAACACTAACTCTAACCGCTTGTAGCGATATGACTGAGATAGAAGATAGAAACTTCATTCAAGCTATAGGATTAGATTATAAAGATGAAGAAATAAGCCTTAACCTTTCATCTCCAGACCTAGCATCATATACAGATCAAGGAAGTAGCGATGAAGATAGCAAGGAAAAACTCCTTAGTGTTTTAACTGGTAATGATTTTTATCAAATAGAAGAAGACTACTTGAATGAATCCAATAAAAGAATTGATTTTAGTCATTTGCAAGTAATTATTTTTGGAAGAGACTTCTTGGAGAATAAAGACTTATATTGTCAGTTTTTACAATATATTGAAAACAGATATGAAATCAGTAGAAACACATTAGTTATTATCTCAGATACAACAGCAAAAGATTTAATGGAGTTAAACTCCAAATTAGAGAATGGTATAGGAGATTTTATATATCAACTTTACCGTATAAATGTTATAAATAACGGGAGAGAAGAAATAAAATTACAAAACTTACTTTTATCTAAGAATGAAGGAAATCTAGTTCCTAAAATCCCAATTATAGCAAGAGTAGAGGATGGTGTACTGGTTCAGGGGGCTGGATATATACAAAATGGTATTCTTTCTTATGAGGCAGACTTGCTTGAAAGTGAATATATAAATTTATCAAAAGGTTTTGGCAATAATAGCAGAATATTTATTGACGATGAGGCAGAAAATGTTATATATGTTTTGAAAGTTAATAAAATACAACAAAGTATAGAGTTTGAGGAGAATGGTGGGAAGCCATTTATGATTCTTAGAATAGAAGGAGATGGAGAACTAGAAAAAGGATTAGAAACTTCTAATAATGGTTTTAATTTAAGAGATAAAAAGACAATAAACAATATAAATCTTGAATGTAATCAATATATTCATGATCAAATTGTTAAATTAATAGATAAGGTCTTAAAGGAAGAAAAAGTTGATATTTTGAATTTATATCGTAGAATTTATGGTAATAAAAATCTATGGATAAAATATAATGACAAACAAGATGAGTTTATCAAGGACTTAGAATATGTTGTGGAAGTTAATATAGGCTTGTAAAGGATAGGTAATTGCAAAACATATTGTAACTGAACCGGAACCTGTCATAACAACCCAATAAGGGTTCCGTTGCAAAAAAATGCAAAAGTCACCCTTATTGGGTTGTTATAACAGGTTCCTATTGTCAGCAATAGAGTTTCGCAATTACCTAGTAAGTATAAAATAATTAAAATACAAAAAACGAACCGACTCCTTAGTTACGGTTTACTTTAACTTTTGGGGTCGGTTCAAATTATTCTACAACTTTTTGCTAACTTGAATATATAATTCTAAATAATCATTATTAATCGATTAATCCTTGTTCTACTAAAAATTCATTGGCTACTTGAGCAGGATCTCTTTGTAGTTCATCAACTTCATAGTTTAAACTAATCATAGTATCATCATCTAAAATTTCACCTAGTTCATCTAATAATGGCTCAATTTCAGGATATTTTTCCATAGTCTCATTTCTAACTAATGGTGCTGCATAATATGGTGGGAAGAAATTCATATCATCTTCTAAAACCACTATATTATATTTACCAACCAGTCCATCTGTACCAAATACGTCTAGTACGTCTGTTTCGTCATTTGCTATAGCAGAATATCTAAGAGCACCATTAAGTCCCACTTCTTCACCAAACTCAAAATCATACAACTTTGTAAGACCAATTATTCCATCTTCACGGTTTAAGAATTCTAAACCAGCCCCAAGGGTTAATTCATGTCCAACTTCAGCAAGATCACTAATAGTAACTAAATTATATTTTTCGGCTATTTCTGGAGCAACACCTATTGCATAAGTATTATTAAAGCCCATTTGTTGTAATACATCTACATTATGCAGCTCTTTCATATCGTCCTTAACAGTATTATATACTTCTTCCATATCACTAATAGGTGGATAGTTAAGGGTGTCACCATAAATAGTTCCTGTATAGTCAAGATATAAATCAATTTCATCGTTAACTAAAGCAGTAAAACATACCTGGGTTCCGCCTAGGTTTACTTTTCTATCTACTTTAATATCAGTATTTCCTTCAATAAGGTCAGATATCATATGGGTCATTATATATTGTTCTGTAAAGTCTTTCCCTCCAACAACAATCTTTTTATCTGATCGGTTCATATTATCTCTAACACCATTTACCACAAATAAACCAATAATAACCATAGCAGTTACTGCAAGAATAGCTTTTTTGTTATTTCTTGATTTTTTAATTTGAACTTTTGATTGATCAGTAGAATCTTGTAGGGCTATAGGAGTAACTAACTGTTCAATTAAACCAAATATATAATCTACTAATAATGCTAGGATACAGGCGGGTATTGCACCTGCTAGTATTTGAAGATTATTAGTCATAGAGATTCCAGAGAATATTAAGAAACCAAGCCCGCCAGCACCAATAAATCCTGCCATAGTCATAAGACCAACAGCAGTAACAGCAGATACACGAACTCCTGCCATAATTACTGGAAGTGCAAGGGGTATTCTTACTTTCCTAAGAATTTGAAATCTTGTAAGTCCTATTGCTTTAGCTGCTTCTAAGGTATCTTCATTAATATTTATAGTTCCTGTGAAAGTGTTTTTTATTATAGGTAGTAGTGAATAAAGAACCACCATTGTAATAGCTGGTAATACACCAATTCCAAGTAGAGGAATCGATAGCCCAAGTAAAGCCATACTTGGCACTGCTTGAACAACATTTGCAGCACCTATCACTGGTTTACTAGCTTTTCTGTAATAAGCAATTACTATACCAATAGGAACTCCTAAGAAAACAGCAATTATAACTGCGACAGCGACAAGCCTAATATGATCTAAGAACAAAGAAGTTATTTGCTCTGCGTTGCCTAGACAATAATTAATAAAATCTTGTATTAATTCCATAATTAGTACACCTCCGTTTCGTCATCTATATATTGCTGACTAAGAGTGTCTATTAAACTACTTTTAGTAATAAGACCTTTTAGAATCCTATTTTTATCAATTACTGGTATATTTGAAATACCATACTTATCAACTTCTTTTAATATATCTACAATTGAATCGTCAGGATTTGAAAAGATATAGTCAGAAATCATTATTTTTCCTAAAGTATCATTATGATTATCAAGTAAATGAAGGTGTTTTTTTCTTACAACACCTAGTAATTTATTGGTATCAGGATCTACAACCATTAGAGTGTTTATTTCTTTTTCATTCATCATCTCTAAAGCTTCATTTATAGTAAAGCTAACAGTACAAGTCATAGGATCTGTTATCATAATATCTTTAGCACGTATATATTCAGGTGACTGCCATATCCTATTATCACCCACAAAATCAGTTACAAAATCATTTGCTGGATCTTTTAAAAGGTTTTCAGGCGTATCATACTGAACGATCCTACCCTCATTCATTAAACAAACTTTGTCTGCCATTTTAATAGCTTCTCTAATATCATGGGTTACAAACACTATAGTTTTTTTAACCTTTGCTTGTAAGCTGATCAACTCATCTTGTAAAACAGTTCTTGTTATTGGATCAACTGCAGAAAAAGGCTCATCCATTAATATTATATCTGGATCAAGGGCAAATGCTCTGGCTACACCAACTCTTTGCTGTTGTCCACCACTTAGCTCACTTGGAAACCTATCTAAATGATCAGGGTCTAGACCAACCATTTCTATTAATTCTTCTGTACGTTTACTAATTGTGTCTTCATCAATTTTTTCAGCTTTAGGTATTAGTTCGATGTTTTCCTTTATTGTCATATGTGGGAACAAACCAGTTTGCTGAATAACATATCCAATTCTTCTACGAAGCTTAATGGAGTCTAATTTAGAGATATCTTTTTCTCCAATTGAAATGTGACCAGAAGATGGAGCGATTAATTTATTTATCATCTTTAATGTAGTAGTTTTACCACATCCACTTGGTCCTATTAAAACAACAAACTTCCCTTTTTCTATTTCTAAAGAAATGTCGTTCAAAACTTCAGTTTTTTGATAACTTTTTGAAACATTCTTAAGTTCTATCATTAATTTTTATATCCTCCTTACATAAAAAGTGACAACCCACATCATAAAGGAAGGTTGTCACTTTGTCAAAATAAAAATATCAAAGAATTCTTGAGATTCTTATAGTATATTCACAATCTGAGAACTTAAGCAGGGATATTTTTGGTTATTATTTCTGGAATTTCATTTTCAAACAAATGATATTGAATAATTAACAATAATTCAGATGAAGTTTCTATATGTTTTGTATAATTTGTAAGAAATCTTTAAAAAGAAATTTCATTTCTGTAATTATTATTCTGTAGGGTATAGAAAATCCATAACTCGTCTATAGCTATCTTGATCACCTATAAAGTAAAATACATCATCTTCTAGAAAGTCAGCATAGGGACCAGGAGATAAAATTGTAGTGTTATCACGTTTTATGGCAATAACAGTTGCTGCTGTATGGTGCCAAAAATTAACTTCCGCTGTGTTTTTATTAAGGTAAGGAGTTTTATTGTTTATTTTTATTTCAAATGGAATAAATGGATTAACAGATTGAAACCTTGAAATGTTTTCTGTTAGTTTTAATATTTTTTTCTCTAAGCTAGTAGCTTCTTCTTTTTGTTTTGATATACTTTTCTTTATATCAACAATCAAACCATTGACTGTTTGCATGTCTTTAAACTCACGTACGAATTCTAAAGCTTTTTCATAAGATGTGATTATTACACCACTACCTTTTATGGTCTCTACTATACCTAAATCAGAGAGTATATTCACAGCTCTTCTGGCTGTTTCAGAAGAAACTTGATATTGACTTGCTAGGGTAGACCTTGTGTAAATTTTTTCACCTATTATATATTGATGTTCAACAATCTTAGATGCAATATCAACTGCAATTTTTTGATAAGTGGGAATTCTAACTTTCTTTTCCATAATGACAACCTCTTTCTTTATAGTGTACAATTGCCAAAACAGATATGGGAAGGATCACAATTGATAGATTACATATGAAAGCTCCCATGTCTATCTTAGTGCCATTGTACCATATAAGCCAATACAAGGGAATCCTTGGCCTTAGCTATAATAAGTAAATTGCTTTTTATATAAAAATAAAGTAAGATTTACCTTATACAATATATTAAATTAGTATATATAAAATGGTTTAGATTATTACTTAATATAAGGAAGATATTCTGAATTTAAAATATTAAACAATATAAGAATATTAAATAATATAAGAACACAATAAAATACAAATGAATATTTAAAGAAAGGAAATACCATGATTATTAAATCGGGGAATTTTAATCTTAAGCAAATAGCTGACTCAGGCCAATGCTTTAGAATGGTTGAGATAGGAGATAATACATATAGCATAATAGCTTACGATAGATATATAGAACTTAAGCAATTAGATGATGACACTATTGAAATAAGTTGTGATGAAGATGAGTTTGATGAAATTTGGTTTGATTATTTTGATTTGGGATATGATTACGCAAGTGTTTGTGACAAGCTTATTAACGGAGATGATAAATTTCTATCAGATGCAGCAAGCTTTGGAAGTGGAATAAGAATATTACAACAAGATCCTTTTGAAATATTAATTAGTTTTATTATTTCACAAAACAAGAATATTCCAGCAATTATGTCTAGTATAGAAGCAATATCTAAGATGTTTGGGACTAAGGAAACTAATGAAAGTGCCAGCTATTATACATTTCCAACAGCAAGGGCTCTAAGTAAGGCAAGTCTAGAAGAATTAAGGATGGCGAAACTTGGCTATAGAGATAAGTATATACAAAATGCAGCTAAACTAGTTGCAAATGGAGAATTAGACCTTGATAGTCTTAAGAAGGCTGACCATAAAGAGGCATTTAAAGAATTAAACAATATATTTGGAGTTGGTCCTAAGGTTGCAAATTGTATATCTCTTTTTGGCTTACATCACTTGGATATGGTCCCTGTTGATGTGTGGATTAAGCGAACCTTAGAAGAAGTATATGATAATAAATTTGATTGGAACAAATACCAAGGCTATGCAGGTATAGTTCAGCAATATATGTTTTATTATATGAGATATGGATATAATAATGAAGAAAAAGTTAAGTAATTGAAGCGAAAAAAGCATAACAATCAAATAAGGGTTTCGTTGCGGGGCAAAAGTCACCCTTATTTGGTTGTTATGCTTTTTCTTACTAGCACTAACACAAAATAGTGTTCTAATAGAATAAATAAGCTCTATAGATAGGAGGATAAATATGAAAGGTGATAATTATAAAAATATATATTTAGCCGGAGGATGTTTTTGGGGAACTCAAATGTATTTTGATGCTATACCAGGAGTTAAAAAAACAGATGTAGGCTATGCTAATGGAAACACGAAAAATCCGACTTATGAGGAAGTTTGTTACCACAACGCAGGTCATGCAGAAACTGTTAAAGTCATCTATGATAAGGAGAAGCTTGAATTAAACAAATTACTTGATTTATATTATGAAGTTATAGATCCAGTATCAGTTAATAGACAAGGTGGAGACATAGGGCCACAGTATAGAACAGGAATATATTATACTAATGAAGAAGAGTTACAAGTTATAAACCCTTCAATTCAAGAATTACAAAAGAAATACAAGAAACCTATAGCAATTGAAGTAAAACCATTAGAAAATTATTATTCAGCAGAAGAATACCATCAAAAGTATCTAGAAAAAAATCCTCAAGGCTATTGTCATATAAGCAGACAGCAAATTGAAAATGTAAGAAATATTTAAGGGTGCCT
>CAZUDG010000033.1:0-19182 GCA_964618775.1 uncultured Lachnospiraceae bacterium
AATGTAAAAACTAATATAATAGGGGGATATCCTTTTGAAAGACTATATAGAAGAGAGGGCAATTGAAATAGCAAACTACATAATTGACAATAATGCAACTGTAAGGCAGACAGCAAAGCAATTTGGCATTTCTAAATCAACGGTACATACGGTTGTATGTTAAAGGAACGGTTTAATTCATTTTTATTTATAAGCTGGAGTAATGATGTTTATAAAACTTTAAGAATTTGATAATAGTTGATTGATTATTCGTAATAATTTACTATAATAAGAAGGTGAGAGGTAGTTATCGTTACATTATCGTTGACTATACTATTAGGGTAAAAAGAAAAGGAGATTACTAATGGAAAAGTTTTTTAAACTCAAAGAAAACAACACAAAAGTCTCAACAGAAATTATTGCAGGGTTTACGACTTTCTTTGCAATGTCTTACATTATTATTGTTAATCCCCAAATATTATCAGAATCTGGTATGCCAATAGGGGCGGTATTTTTAGCAACAATTATTGCTTCAGCAATAGGGACTTTATTTATGGGGTTATTTGCCAATGTTCCATACGCCCTTGCACCTGGAATGGGGTTAAATGCCTTCTTTACATATACCGTTGTACTTCGCTTAGGATTTTCATGGCAAGAAGCATTAGCTATGGTATTTATTTGTGGTATTATTAATGTACTAATTACAGTTACAAAACTACGTAAGTTAATAGTGACAGCAATTCCACTTAGTCTACAAAATGCAATAGGTGGTGGTATTGGAGTGTTTATTGCTTATATAGGGTTATTAAATGTAGGTCTTATTAACTTTGATAGTGGGGTTCCATCAATAGCTTTATTTAATTCACCAGTAATATTGCTAACAGTTATTGGACTTCTAATCACTTTAGTACTACTTGTTCTTAATGTAAAAGGAGCAATTTTAATTGGAATTGTAGCTACTACTATTATTGGTATTCCTATGGGAGTTACTGATTTATCTAGTTTAAGTAGCGGATCTGGCATAGGAGATGCTTTTTCAGAACTTGGTGTAACCTTTGGAGCGGCACTTGGGGCACAAGGACTCGGTTCTTTATTCAGTGATGCAACTAAAATTCCATTAGTAATTATGACAATCTTTGCATTTAGTTTAGCAGATACATTTGATACAATTGGAACATTTATTGGTACTGGTAGAAAAAGTGGAATCTTTGATGCTGATGATGAAAAAGCATTACAAGAAAGTACAGGATTTAAATCAAAAATGGATAAAGCATTATTTGCAGATGCTGTTGGAACATCAGCTGGTGCTTTGTTTGGTACATCTAATACAACTACATTCGTTGAAAGTGCAGCAGGAATAAGTACAGGTGGCCGTACTGGTTTAACATCTGTAGTTGTTACGATATTGTTTTTATTAAGCGCTTTCTTATCTCCACTTGTTGCAATAGTTCCTAGTGCAGCAACAGCTCCAGCTTTAATTGCTGTAGGAATTATGATGCTATCATCATTTAAAGAAATTAAATGGGATGAACTTGAAGATGCAATTCCTGCATTTTTTGCAGCAATTTTTATGGGCTTTAGCTATAGTATCTCAGATGGTATTGCTACTGGGTTTATTGCTTACTGTGTAATTAAGGCTGCAAAAGGTAAAGGAAAAGAAGTAAATCCAATTCTTTGGGTATCTTCAGCTTTGTTTATACTAAACTTTATAATTACAGCAAAACTTTAATCTTGTCGTTTTAAATTGAAGGTCATAAAAAGACATTGAGAAGTTACCGAAAAGCATTATATTTTCGATTTCATCTCAGTGTCTTTTTTTGTTGTAAAATTTTCTAGATGTCCAGGCAAGACATAGAGGAATCTTGTATATTTTGCCAAGACATACATATAATGTAGAAACTATGTAAAAGGAGGCTGCAATATGAAAGAGCAGCTAAAGATTGTGTTTCATAATCCTAATGACAAAGAAGAAACTGCCATTTATTTATCTAATCTTGTGGTGGACATGCTATTAAAACAGGTTAATGAAAACCCCAAACAGTTTTTTGAGCTTGTATCATCATTGATAGATGGAGGGGAAAGTGAAGGCAGTAGCATATTGTAGAGTTTCTACTAATAAAGAAGAACAATTAGATAGTTTAGAAAGCCAACGTAGATTTTTTCAGGAATATGCAAAGAATAATAGCTATGAGTTAATTAACATTTATGCAGATGAAGGCAAGTCTGGTACTAGAATTAAGAATAGGATGCAACTACAGCAGCTTTTATCAGATGCAGGAGAAGGTATGTTTGAACTGGTTTTAATTAAAGATGTCTCTAGGCTTGCTAGAAACACAGTAGACTTTTTAACAAGTATACGTAACTTGAAATCTTATGGTATAAAAGTGGTGTTTATAAATTATGATCAGACTTCTTCGGATAGTTCGGAATTTATGTTAACCATGTTAAGTGCCATTGCTCAAGAAGAAAGCGCTAACACATCAAAGCGTGTTAAGTTTGGAAAAAAAAACAATGCAAAAAATGGGAAGGTTCCAAACTTTTGTTATGGTTATGATAAGATAAATGGTGATTATTTTAATTTGTATATTAATGAGGAAGAAGCAAAGATAGTTAGAAGGATTTTTAATATGTACACTAAAGATCAAATGGGTTCAGCAAGTATAGCGAAAGAGCTAAACGAAAAGGGAATTAAAACCAAGAGAAATTGCAAATGGACTCAAACTGGGGTTATACGAGTGCTTTGTAATGAGATTTATACTGGTCAAGTCATCAATGGCAAAGAGGAGGTTGTTGACTTCCTAACAGGTAGAAGGGTAAAGAAAAAAACGGAAAATTGGGTGGTTATAAATAATTCCCAGCTCCAGATAGTCTCCCAGGATATATTTGATAAGGCAGGTTTAATATTAAACAGAAGAAAAGAAAGATTTAAAAAAACAAAAAGAAGAACTTCATTTAAACATGTTTTTAGCAAGCTTATTAACTGTAGCCATTGTGGATATCATTATAGAAGAATTGTTAGAAAATATAAGAACACATATATTCGTTGGGTTTGTAATGGACGTAACAGTAATGGAGTAGATTCATGTCCAAATAATATGGTGATTGATGAAGAAAGATTACTGATTAGTATTAAGGATTATTGTTTGGATATATTGTTAGAAAAACCTAAATATAAGAAAAGAATCATGGATGAATTTTACAAAAAAAACAAAGAGAACAACCAGGGTATTATATGTGAAAGAAGTAATAAAAACAGGCTGAACAAATTACAATTAAGTCGTAATAAATATATAAAATTATTTAAAGAAGACATTATTAGTATAGATGAGCTGCAAAACTACATAGAAGAAATGCAAGAAGAGGTCAATTATATTAATAATAAAATGAAGCTAACTGGTGAAGACGGAAGTAGTATAGAGCTAGTAGAAAAAGCTTCACGTGTAATATCTCGGAACTTAGATAAGTTTATACAACAATATCAATTTACCAATGGATATATAGGCAAAATAATTGAAAGGATTATGATCAACAAAGAAGGTAGGGTGGATATATACATAGTTGACATTGAAAGTATATGTGAACTAAAGGAAAGTAAACCGTTCCTTTAAGATGCAACTGTACATAAAGATGTCACTGAACGCTTGGGACAAATTAGTTCATCCCTTGCGAAAGATGTAAGAAAGGTCTTGGATATCAATAAAAAAGAAAGACATATAAGAGGAGGTATGGCTACAAGAGAAAAATATCTTCATGATAAGAGGAAAGAATAACATATTTAGAGAAAGATAAAGACATAATATTTGTAAAAATTAACAATTTATATCCCAATAAAAAATAGCTACTTATGCATATGTCAAGAACGCCCTATGTTATATTTTTGACAATGATATAAGTAGCTATTTTTCTAAGAACTGACATTGACACATCTACTTTATACAATTATAATGTAATATGCTAATTACAAAAATACTCAAGATATATATAAATTGACATATTTTAATAATAAACAACTGATGAATGAATTGACAGAATGAATTCAAGTTAATTCATTATATTTATTTTATTATACTTTTATCTTAGTATTGTGGAACCACATTAAACTGGAAAAAGAAAGGAATGAAAATAATGGGAGCAGCATATAAGGGAGGAATACATCCACAAGATGGGAAGTTGCTATCTATGGACAAGCCTATTAAAGATCTCTTGCCTAAAGGTGAATTAGTATTTCCATTAATGCAACATCTTGGCAAGCCTGCAAAGTCTTTAGTATCAAGAGGTGATTACATTCTAAAGGGCCAAAAAATTGGAGAGGCTGACGGATATATTTCTGCTAATGTTATCAGCTCTGTGTCTGGTAAAGTCAAAAGGATTGAATCAAGATTAACTGCCTCAGGATTTGAGGTAGATTCTATCATAGTTGAGAATGATGAAGAGTATAAAACTGTAGAGGGATTTGGAGAAAAAAGAGACCCTTTATCTCTTACAAAAGAGGAAATACGAGAGATAATCAAGGAAAGTGGAATTGTTGGTCTAGGTGGAGCATCTTTTCCAACTCATGTCAAACTTACTCCTAAGGATGATGATAAGATAGATTATGTAATTGTGAATGCCACAGAATGTGAGCCATATCTAACTAATGACTATAGAGTTGTATTAGAAGAGACTGAAAAAATAGTAGGAGGTCTTAAGATAATTCTTAGTTTATTCCCTAATGCAAAAGGAATTATTGCAATTGAAGACAATAAACCGCAAGGGATTGATAAGCTTAATGAACTTGTTGCCAGTGAACCTAACATAAAAGTTCATCCTCTAGAAACTAAATATCCACAAGGGGGAGAGAGACAAGTTATCTATACTACTACTGGACGTGAAATGAATTCTTCATTGCTACCAGCCGATGTAGGTTGTTTAGTGAATAATGTATCAACAGTTGTTGCTATACACATGGCTGTTGCAGAAGGTGTGCCACTACTAACTAGGATTACAACTGTAACTGGTGATGCTGTTAAAGAACCGGGGAACTTTAGAGTAGTAAATGGAACAAGTATGGAAGAGGTTTTAGAAGCAGCAGGAGGTTTTAGCCAAAGACCTGAAAAGATTATTTGCGGTGGTCCTATGATGGGATATGCAATGTTTGGTTTAGATGTACCTGTAAGCAAGTATACCTCTGGACTAGTTTGTTTTACATCTGATGCAAATGCTTATTGGGAACAAACATCATGTATTCATTGTGGAAGATGTGTTGATGTCTGTCCTGAAAACCTAGTACCACAAAAGATGTACAATTACGCCTCTCATTTTGCTGAAGAAAACTTTATTGGAATAGATGGCATGGAATGCATGGAATGTGGATGCTGTACATATGAATGTCCAGCTAAGATTCGATTAACGCAATCATTTAGAGAAACAAAAAGAAGCATCCAAGCAAAAAGAAGAAAACAACAAGCTAATTAAATTATTAAGAAAGAGGTGTCAAGGTTGAAAGACTTGTATAACGTATCTTCATCTCCCCATGTTTTAAGTTCAGACTCTACAAGTAAAATCATGAGAGATGTTATAATTGCATTAATGCCAGCTAGCATATTTGGTATATATAACTTTGGAATTAAAGCTTTGCTAGTAATTTTAACATGTATTGTGTCTAGTATTTTAACAGAATACATATATGGAAAGGCTATGAAGCTACCAATTACTACAGGAGATTTAAGTGCAGCAGTAACAGGATTATTATTAGCACTTAATATGCCTGCCGGTGCTCCTTTATGGATGTCAGTCCTAGGAAGTGCCTTTGCTATATTAATAGTTAAAATGATATTTGGTGGTATAGGACAAAACTTTATGAACCCAGCTCTTGCAGGTAGGGTATTCCTGGTTATTAGTTTTTCCAGAATTATGGCAGATTTTACAGTGCCTAACTTAGGAATTACTAATCCAGTGGTTGCTGACTATATAGCACATGGTGCACTTGTAGTAGATGGGGTAACAGGAGCTACTCCTTTAGCAGTTTTAAAAGCAGGAGAAAGCGTAGATGTTTTGAGTATGTTTATCGGAAATACCGGCGGTACAATTGGTGAGACTAGTGCTGTTGCCCTTATAATCGGTGGGCTATACTTACTAGTTAGAAAGGTAATAAACTGGAGAATACCAACTTTATATCTTACTTCCTTTGTTATATTTATGGCCATTTTTGCTGGACAAGGTCTAGATATAAACTTTTTAGCTGCCCATTTATTTGGTGGAGGATTAATGATAGGTGCATGGTTTATGGCAACAGACTATACAACTTCGCCTCTTACTTCAAAAGGACGAATTATATACGGTATAATGCTAGGTGTTATGACAGGAGTATTCCGTGTGTTTGGTAATACGCCAGAAGGCGTTTCATATGCAATAGTATTCTGTAATTTATTTGTTCCATTAATAGATAAATACGTTCGTCCTAGATCATTTGGGAAAGGAGCAACAGCATATGAGTAATACTAAGGGAGAATCAAAGGCAAAAAACACAATAATAAAAGATGCATTAATTTTGCTCGCTATTACTCTTGTAGCAGGGTTTGCTCTTGGGGCAGTATATGAGATGACAAAGCCTGTAATTGATCAAAGGGCTATTGATGATAAAAATGCAGCTTATCAAAGTGTGTTTTCAGAAGCTGCTGATTTTGTGGAGGATGAAGAGCTTAGTGCAAAGGCAGAAGCAGCACCAGAAGACTTGTTTGAATCAAACGGATTAGCTAATGCAAGTATAGATGAAGTTCTTGTAGCTGTGGACTCTGGTGGGAATCCACTTGGTCATGTTGTATCATCCACATCATCTAGTGGATATGGTGGAGCTATTACCATATCTTTAGGCTATTCTCTAGAAGGAGAAGTCAAAGGGTTGGAATTTTTGGTACTTAATGAAACGGTAGGTTTTGGCTCGAACGCAGCAAATCCAGAATTTAAGGATCAATTTGTCGGTAAAACTGTAACTGAATTTGTTTCAACTAAAGATGGAGCTTCATCAGATAACGAGATAGATGCATTAAGTGGAGCAACTATAACGACTGATGCGGTATTGGAAGCAGTTAATGCTGGAGTTTTATTCCTTAGTGAAACTGTTTCGGAAAGTAATTAGGAGGGGCCCAGTTGAGTAATAATTTAAAACAAAACAAAAGTAATTCTAAATATATAAAACCATTTATCAACGGAATATTCCAAGAGAATCCCATATTTGTACTTATGCTTGGAATGTGTCCTACGCTAGCAGTAACAACTTCAGCAAGTAACGGTTTAGGTATGGGACTAGCAACTACAGCAGTTCTAATTGCTTCTAATGTAATT
This sequence comes from uncultured Lachnospiraceae bacterium, assembly GCA_964618775.1. Lineage (GTDB taxonomy): Bacteria > Bacillota > Clostridia > Lachnospirales > Lachnospiraceae > JAAYRG01. Next base: position 7,303 of record CAZUDG010000033.1, read on the forward strand.
ATTTCTTTGTTACGTAAAGTGATACCTGATAATGTAAGAATGCCAGCTTATATAGTTGTAGTTGCATCATTCGTTACAGTTGTTCAATTTTTATTAGAGGCATATGTACCAGCTTTACACAAGTCTTTAGGTATTTATATACCACTAATTGTTGTTAACTGTATCATATTAGGTAGAGCAGAAGCTTATGCATCTAAAAACAACATTGGATCATCTTTCATGGATGGCTTAGGAATGGGAGTTGGGTTTACCATAGGACTGTTAGCAATAGGGGCGGTTCGTGAATTATTGGGTAATGGAACAATATTTGATATTCAATTGATGCCAAACTCTTTTGAACCAATTAATATATTTATACTTGCACCAGGTGCTTTCTTTGTACTTGCTGGATTAACTGCATTGCAAAATAAGTTCAAATTAAAATCGGCAACTAATGTAGCTAATGATGGCAAGTCTAATTTTTCTTGCAGTGGCAATTGTGGTTCTTGCTCTGTTGTAGAGAATGAAGAAGATAATGAATAGGAGGAATGATTTAGAATGGGTGATTTAATATTACTTATAGTAGCAGGTGTACTTGTAAATAACGTTGTACTAAGTCAGTTCCTTGGTATATGCCCTTTCCTTGGAGTTTCAAGAAAGATTGAAACTGCAACAGGTATGGGATTGGCAGTTGTTTTTGTAATTACTTTATCTTCAGCGTTTACAAATGTAATATATAACTATGTGCTTGTTGAAGCAGGTCTAGAATACTTACAAACAATTGTATTTATCCTTGTAATAGCGGCACTGGTACAATTAGTTGAAATGGTGCTTAAAAAATATAGTACTGGTCTTTACGAATCTCTAGGGGTGTACTTAACTCTTATAACTACAAACTGTGCAGTACTTGGTGTAGCATTAATCAACGTTCAAAACAGTTATGGTTTTGTAGAAAGTGTTGTTAATGGTTTTGGAACAGCTCTAGGTTTCCTATTTGCTATTGTACTTATGGCAGGTATGAGGGAAAACAGTGAGAATAATGATGTACCAAAGTCACTTCAAGGTTCTCCTATTGTATTGGTATCTTCAGGACTGATGGCTATGGCATTTTATGGCTTTAGTGGTTTATTATAAAGGGAGGCAAGAATGAATTTAATAAATATATTAGTAAACCTAGAATTAATTGCAACTCTTCCTGTTATGACTATTAGTGCAAGTGGTGTAATTGGAGCTACAGCAATAGTTGGAGGAACCGGAATTGTTATAGGTATATTACTTGGGATTGCAGCCAAGCAATTCGAGGTAGAGATAGATGAAAGAGAAGGAATAATCCTTGACTTACTTCCAGGAGTTAACTGTGGTGCTTGTGGTTACCCAGGATGTGATTCATGTGCAACAGCAATAGCAGCAGGTGAAGCGATGGCAACTGTGTGTACTGTAGCAAATAGTGAAGCACATAAGGCAATAGCCAAGGTTATGGGTTCAGAAGTTGAGGCAACTGCACAACAAATAGCATTTGTAAAATGTGCAGGAACTTGTGATAAAACAAGAGACAAATCAAATTATATAGGAATACAGGACTGTAGAGAAGCACACGAGACCCCAGGTAGTGGACCAAAACAATGTAATTATGGTTGTATGGGATTTGGATCTTGTGTGAGAGTTTGTCAATTTGATGCTATTCATATAGTTGATGGAATAGCCCTAGTAGACAAAGAAAAATGTACTGCTTGTGGCATGTGTATAGATGAGTGTCCACTTGATTTGATTGAACTTGTACCATATGAAGATACAGGCCACTTTGTAATGTGTAATTCCCGTGACAAAGGTAAAGATGTTAAAAGTGCATGTGATATTGGTTGCATTGCATGTAAATTATGCGAAAGAGCATGTCAATATGATGCTGTTCATGTTAATGATTTTATAGCTAAGATAGATTATGATAAATGTGTAAATTGTGGGGCCTGTGCAGAAAAATGTCCTACAAAAGTAATTCTTTCGGAATTTGTAGATGAAGATAAAGTACCAGTAGCTTAATAAATATATATATGCAAAGAGATGGGGACATAAGACATGGCAGATAAGAGACATGTTCCCCATCTCTTGTTTTTCCATGTCTTATGTCCCTTGTTCTGACCTATTCCTACTATAGATATAGAGTTTCGCAATTACCTAATAGTTATACATAGAAAGGAAATCTGCAAGTATGAAGAAATCAGTTGCTAGACAAATTTCATATTATGGATTATTTGTTGCTTTGGCTTTTATTTTTAACTATGTTGAAGTGATTATACCCTTTTCTATGATAATTCCAGGAATCAAGCTAGGATTAGCTAATATTGTAGTACTAACAGCAATGTATGCATTTGGAAGTCGTGATGCATTTATAATATCAATGGTTCGAATTGTATTGGTGGCAATTACCTTTAGCAATACATTTACAATGATTTATAGTATTGCAGGAGGATTATTGAGCTGGCTAATAATGAGTCTGTTTAAGAAAACCAATAAATTTAGCATGATTGGTGTGAGTGTAGCAGGGGGAGTAGCCCATAATATAGGTCAATTAATAGTAGCGGCTATATTGATGGAGACAATCAGTTTAATATACTATCTACCTATATTAATTGTAGGAGGAATAGTAACAGGGATAATTATTGGCTGGCTAGGCAGATCAATATTAAAGATATTAAGAAGACAAGATAGTCAGAATTTTTAAAAAAATATTGACTCACAGATTTAATTATGTTATATTGGTCTAGCGATGGAAGAGGTCTTTTTTTTATGCCCAAAATTACCATAGTGTTTTTTGGCATATATAATAGATAATTTCGGAACGTTTTTTAGTAGTTTTGGAACCTGACAAGAGCAGGGGTAGTAGTGATACTACCGCAATTATCTATAAGTAAATAATAATCGGAGGTGGAAGTTGTGCGCACAAGGATAACATTGGCATGTACAGAATGTAAGCAACGTAACTATGACACAAAAAAAGACAAACAAGAACATCCTGATAGGATGGAGACTAAAAAGTACTGTAAGTTCTGCAAAAAACACACACTGCACAAAGAAACAAAATAATTCAAAGTAATAAACCAATATTTTCATGCAGATTATGAAAGTTTGCAAGGAAGGAAAGTGTAACCATGGGAGAAACAAGTAATAAGACTGCAAAGCAGATTATTAAGCCAAGCAGATGGCAAGGTATTAAGAAGGAATTTAAAAGAATTTCTTGGCCTAACAAAGAATCACTTTTCAAACAATCTTTTGCTGTTATTATTATTACAGTTATCCTAAGTGTAGTTATTGCTTTGGTTGATGTAATTATTAAATCAGGTATGGGACTATTTATATAGGATATGGGTGATAATATGTCTAAAACGAATTGGTATGTTGTTCATACTTATTCAGGATATGAGAATAAAGTAAAGGTTAATATTGAAAAAACAATTGAAAACCGAAAGCTTCAAGATCAAATATTAGAAGTATCTGTACCCCTTCATGACGAAATAGAAGTAAAGAATGGGATTAGTAAAACAGTGCAGAAAAAGGACTACCCAGGATATGTCTTAGTACACATGCAGATGAATGAAGATACCTGGTATGTGATACGAAACACAAGAGGTGTTACAGGTTTTGTGGGCCCAGGGTCCAAACCTATACCACTATCTGATGCTGAGGTCGCTAATATGGGTATCGGAGAAGAGAAAAAAGAAAACATAGTATTAGATTTTGAAATTGGTGATACAGTTGAGGTAATTTCCGGTGTGTGGGAAGATACTGCAGGTGTAATTAAATCAATCAATTCTAGTAAAAAGAGTGTTACTATCAACGTTGATATGTTTGGCCGTGAAACTCCTGTAGAGATAAGTTTCACAGAAGTCAGAAGATTGTAAAAACATCCTAATCAAAGGGTATAAAGATAAGGATGGTGGGAGGGCAATCCCGATAAAACCACATTAATTCAGGAGGTATGCTATTATGGCAAAAAAAGTTACAGGATATATAAAATTGCAAATTCCTGCCGGAAAAGCTACACCGGCACCACCAGTTGGACCAGCATTAGGTCAACACGGTGTAAATATTGTGCAATTTACAAAAGAATTTAATGCAAGAACCGCAAGTCAAGACGGAATGATAATTCCAGTTGTTATTACAGTATATCAAGATAGAAGCTTTACTTTTATTACAAAAACACCACCAGCATCAATCCTACTAAAAGATGCAGCTAAGATTAAATCTGGATCAGGTGAACCTAATAAGAAAAAGGTTGCTACAGTTTCTAAAGAAGATGTACAAAAGATCGCTGAAATTAAAAAACCAGACTTAAATGCAGGAAGTTTAGAAGCTGCAATGAGAATGGTTGAAGGTACAGCTAGAAGCATGGGTATTACTGTAGAAGAATAATATTATTTAGACGTGGGAGGGAATTCCCGCTAATACCACAAGGAGGTTTGTTTAAATGAAACGAGGAAAAAGATATTTAGAAGCCATAAATCAAGTTGATAGAGAAAAACTATATGACTCAAACGAAGCAATTGGTTTAGTGAAAGATAATGCATCTGCTAAATTTGATGAAACAGTTGAACTACATGTTAGATTGAGTGTTGACGGACGTCATGCTGATCAACAAGTAAGAGGCGCTATTGTATTACCTCACGGTACAGGTAAAGAAGTTAAAATACTTGTATTTGCCAAAGGTGATAAAGCAAATGAGGCTGAAGCAGCTGGCGCTGATTATGTAGGAGCAGATGACTTAGCAGCAAAGATTCAAAATGAAAATTGGTTTGATTTTGATGTTGTTGTTGCAACACCAGATATGATGGGTGTAGTAGGAAGACTAGGACGTGTTTTAGGTCCAAAAGGTCTAATGCCTAATCCAAAGGCAGGAACAGTAACCCAAGATGTCGCAAATTCTGTTAACGAAATCAAAGCTGGTAAAGTTGAGTATAGATTAGATAAAGCAAACATTATACATGTGCCAATAGGTAAAGCTTCATTTACTGAAGAACAATTAGCGGACAACTTCCAAACGCTTATGGACGCAATTGTAAAAGCAAGACCAGCAGCATTAAAAGGTCAATATATAAAGAGCGTTGTAGTAGCATCTACAATGGGTCCAGGGGTAAAAATAAACCCTGCAAAACTCGTATAAAGCAAATGATGCGCTAGCGCAGCTTATTGCTGCAAATGCTGTGACAGCACAGCTTATTGCTGACCATAGCAATAGTGATAATTATACAAACATGTTACCAACTACTTGCTATTAGATAATGGTCTTGTTTTAAAATTGACAATAAAATAAATTTATGTTATAATTCAAAAGCTATAAACCGAAGACAGTAGGTGCATATACTTAAGTTAATTCAATTAACAATAAAGTTTTGATTTAAGTAAAAGCATAAGAAAATTTCGCCTACCGAGGGATAAAATCAAGATATCATTATAATGACTTGACGCCCTTGCTCTTTCTTAGCAAGGGCTTTTATATTATAAAACTTATTCCGTATATTGAATAATAAAGTAATAAAGTTCATATTTAATATGCTGATATCGGATTTACCCTCTTAGTGTTATTTGTAAGTTATTACATTCTATAAGGAGGTGCACAAACTTGGCAAATATCGATGCAAAAAAATCAATAGTTGATGAAATTAAATCTTATATGGAAGATGCTCATTCTATAGTAGCTGTAGACTACCGTGGTATAACAGTGGATGAAGATACAAAGCTACGTAAAGAGTTAAGAGAAGAAGGAGTAGTATATAAGGTTTACAAGAACACATTATTAAAAAGGGCATTTGAAGGAACTAAATATGAAGAATTATCAAAGCATTTAGATGGCCCAACAGCAGTGGCATTTGGAATTTCTGACGCAACAGCGCCAGCTAGAATAATTAATGACAATGCTAAAGGCATAAAAGAACTTGAATTTAAAGCAGGCGTGGTTGAAGGTGTTTATTATGATGCAGAAGGAATTAAAGCAGTTGCAAAAATTCCATCAAGAGACGTACTTATTTCAAAATTACTTGGAAGCTTACAGTCTCCAATTGCAAACTTCGCTCGTGTGGTTAAACAAATTGCTGAAAAACAAGAAGAAGCAGCATAATTAAAAAAACAATCAAAAGAATAATTTGGAGGAATATAAAATGACAACTCAAGAATTTATTGATGCTATAAAAGGCATGACAGTATTAGAACTAAACGAATTAGTAGAAGCATGTGAAGAAGAATTTGGTGTATCTGCAGCAGCAGGTGTAGTAGTACAAGGAGCAGCTGGAGATGGTGCAGCAGCTGGCGAAGAACAAACAGAATTTGATGTAGAATTAACAGAAATTGGACCAAACAAAGTAAAAGTTATCAAAGCTGTTCGTGAAATCACTGGTCTTGGCTTAAAAGAAGCAAAAGGAGTAGTTGATTCAGCTCCTAAGGCAGTTAAAGAAGGAGTTTCTAAAGAAGAAGCTGAAGAGTTCAAAGTCAAACTTGAAGAACAAGGTGCAGTAATTACTATTAAATAATATTATTTAAAATAAATATCCTCATAAAAAGGTTTACCTTTTTATGAGGATATTTTAGACACAAAGGACGGTTTTTTCTATATTGATATCTTGCGTTTAAAGATAAATAAAATATCAATATAGAAAAAACCGTCCAATTATATAGTCTTAAGTTTTAAGAAATATGTTGAATCCGTAACCCCTATAAACATAGGGGTTAGACTATGCTTATATGTAGAGATAAAAAAGAAGTCGACAAAGGTGTTGACTTCTTGAAAACTATATGATAACATGAAAGGTGCATTATTGTGCTATTAATTGATATTCTTGTATTATTATAGCACAATTTTTTAATAAATAAAAGTGTTTTCTTAAAAATTATTCTAGAAGATTTCCAAATAATGAAAAAAACTACATATTTTGGGAATGCTAAGAATATCTAATAAAATTCAAGGGGTGAAAAATGTCAATGGTTAAAAACAGAATACACCCAGTCAAAATTGACAATGGTGTAAGAATGAGTTACGCAAGGCAAGAAGAAGTTCTTGAAATGCCTAATCTTATCGAAGTTCAAAAAGACTCGTATCAATGGTTTCTTGATGAAGGACTCAAAGAAATTTTTGACGACATTTCTCCAATCACTGATTATAGTGACAATTTAAGCTTAGAGTTTGTTGATTTCAAATTGAGTAGAGATGAAACTAAGTATTCAATTCAGGAATGCAGAGATAGAGATGCAACTTATGCAGCTCCTATTAAGGTTAAGGTTAGACTTCATAACAGAGAAAATGATGAAATTAACGAACATGATATTTTTATGGGAGATTTACCAATAATGACTGATACAGGTACCTTCATTATTAATGGTGCTGAAAGAGTTATAGTAAGTCAGTTAGTTCGTTCTCCTGGTATATATTATTCAACTGAGCATGACAAAACTGGGAAAAGGCTATTTAGTGCTACAGTTATTCCTAACAGAGGGGCTTGGTTAGAATTTGAAACCGATGCTCATGATGTTTTCAATGTAAGAGTAGATAGAAATAGGAAATTACCAGTCACTGTATTAATACGTGCATTAGGAGTAGGAACAAACGCAGAGATCACAGAAATTTTCGGTGATGAACCCAAAATAACAGCAAGCTTAAAGAAAGATACATCTGATAGCTATGAAAGTGGTTTGCTTGAATTATATAAAAAACTACGTCCAGGCGAGCCTTTATCGGTAGAAAGTGCTGAAACCTTAATTAATAATATGTTCTTTGATGCAAGAAGATACGATTTAGCTAAAGTGGGCAGATATAAATTTAATAAAAAATTACATTTCATGAATAGGGTTATTGGTTTTACTTTAGCAGAGGATGTTATTGATCAAGGTACAGGCGAAATTATTGCCCAAGCAGGAGATGTAATCACTGAGGAACTTGCTATTAGTTTACAAGATAGTGCAACTCCTTCAATTGTTGTACAAACAGAAGAAAGAAACGTGAAGATTATATCAAACTTAATGGTTGATATTAGTAACTTCTTGCCTCTTGATGAGGATGATAAGAAGGAACTTGGTATTATTGATAATGTATATTTCCCTGTTTTAAAGACAATTTTGGAAGAAAATGAAACAGAAGAAGATATTAAATTTGCAATAGCTAGAAACATTAATGAACTAATCCCAAAACATATTACAAGAGAAGATATATTTGCAGCAATTAATTATAATATTCATTTAGAATATGATGTTGCAAATGTAGATGACATAGATCACCTTGGCAATAGAAGAATTCGTTCTGTTGGCGAACTGCTTCAAAACCAATATAGAATTGGTATTTCTAGAATGGAACGTGTAGTTCGTGAACGTATGACTACACAAGACGTTGAAACAATAACTCCCCAATCATTAATAAATATAAAACCTGTTACAGCATCAGTAAAAGAGTTTTTTGGAAGCTCTCAGTTGTCTCAGTTTATGGATCAACATAATCCTTTGGGAGAATTAACTCATAAGAGACGATTATCAGCTCTAGGACCTGGTGGTTTATCACGTGACCGTGCTGGATTTGAAGTTCGTGACGTACATTATTCTCATTATGGTAGAATGTGTCCAATTGAAACTCCAGAAGGACCTAACATTGGTCTAATCAACTCTTTAGCTAGCTATGCTAGAATTAATGAATACGGGTTTATTGAGGCGCCATATAGAATAGTAGATAAAACAGATGCTAAAAACCCTAAGGTGACAGAAGATGTTGTTTATTTAACAGCTGATGAAGAAGATAGATATATAGTTGCTCAAGCTAACGAGCCTTTAGATGAAGAAGGACATTTCTTAAATAGTAACGTGTCTGGACGCTTTAAAGAAGAAACCTCTAATTATATAAAAACAAGAGTTGACCTAATGGATGTTTCACCTAAGATGGTGTTTTCGGTAGCGACAGCAATGATTCCTTTCCTAGAAAATGATGATGCTAATAGGGCGCTAATGGGTGCAAACATGCAACGTCAAGCAGTTCCACTACTAGTATCAGAATCTCCAGTTGTTGGTACAGGTATGGAAAGAAAAGCAGCCCTTGACTCAGGTGTATGTATTATTTCTGAGAAATCTGGTGTTGTTACAAGTGTGACTGCTACAAAGATTAATGTTAATAATGATGATGGTACAAAGTCTAATTATAGAATAGTTAAGTTTGCAAGGAGTAACCAAGGTACATGTATAAATCAAAGACCAATTGTTATTAAGGGTGATAAGGTTGAGAAGGGTCAAGTTCTAGCTGATGGACCTTCTACAGACAATGGAGAAATTGCCCTTGGTAAGAACCCATTAATTGGATTTATGACATGGGAAGGTTATAACTATGAAGACGCAGTCTTAATTAGTGAAAGACTGGTTCAAGATGATGTATATACATCTATTCATATAGAAGAATACGAATCTGAATCAAGAGATACTAAACTTGGTCCAGAAGAAATAACTAGAGATATTCCAGGTGTTGGAGACGATGCATTAAAAGATTTAGATGAAAGAGGCATTGTTCGTATTGGAGCAGAGGTTAGAGCTGGTGATATCCTTGTTGGAAAAGTTACTCCAAAAGGAGAAACTGAATTAACAGCAGAAGAAAGACTACTGCGTGCAATATTTGGTGAAAAAGCAAGAGAAGTAAGAGATACATCACTAAAGGTTCCTCATGGTGCGTTTGGAATTGTTGTAGATGCCAAGATATTTACGAGAGAAAACGGTGATGAATTATCTCCAGGAGTTAATGAGTCCGTAAGTGTATATGTTGCTCAAAAGAGAAAGATTCAAGTTGGAGATAAAATGGCTGGACGTCATGGTAATAAGGGTGTTATTTCCCGAGTATTACCAGCTGAAGATATGCCATATTTACCTAATGGTAGGCCACTTGATGTTGTTCTGAATCCTCTTGGAGTACCTTCTCGTATGAATATTGGTCAGATATTAGAAATACATCTTAGCCTTGCTTCAGAAGTTTTAGGGTTCAAGGTAGCTACTCCTGTATTTGATGGTGCAAACGAAGATGATATTATGGACACGTTAGAAATGGCTGATGATTATGTTAATACTGATTGGGATGATTTTGTAGCTAAATATGGAGATCTTGTAGATTCGGAAATTCTAGACTACCTAGATGACAATAAAGAAGAGGCAAAAAAACAATGGCATGGAGTTCCAATTAGTCGTGATGGTACAGTAAAACTACGTGATGGACGTAATGGAGAACATTTTGATAGCCAAGTTACAGTAGGGTTTATGCATTATTTAAAACTACATCACTTGGTTGATGATAAAATTCATGCGCGTTCTACTGGTCCTTATTCCTTAGTAACCCAACAGCCACTAGGTGGTAAAGCACAATTTGGTGGACAAAGATTTGGAGAGATGGAAGTTTGGGCGTTAGAGGCATATGGTGCTGCTTATACATTACAAGAGCTCTTAACTGTTAAGTCTGACGATGTTAATGGACGTGTAAAAACTTATGAGGCGATTATCAAAGGCGATAATATACCAAAACCAGGTATACCAGAATCCTTCAAGGTTTTACTAAAAGAACTACAGTCACTGGCACTAGATGTTACAGTATTAGATGAAAACGGCCAAGAGATTTGGATGTCTGAGGGTGATGGTTATAATGATGATGAAGATTTAACCTCACTAATTGAAGGAGATACTAACCAGCGTGATGATGAAGATTTTGAAGAAGCTGGATATAGTGAAACTGACTCAGAAGAAAGTGTGTTCGACAATTTTGAAGATAATGATGAGTAACGATTCTTATAGTAGATTATTACGAAAGGGAGTGCCAGATAGTGCCAGAAATAGTAAATAATGAAAATATATCAGAAATTAACTATGAAGCAATTAAAATTGGCTTAGCTTCTCCAAATAAGATCAGAGAATGGTCTCATGGAGAGGTAAAAAAACCTGAAACAATTAATTACAGGACGCTCAAGCCAGAAAAAGATGGTCTATTTTGTGAAAAAATATTTGGCCCAAGTAAGGATTGGGAATGTCATTGTGGTAAATATAAAAAGATAAGATATAAAGGTGTAGTTTGTGACAGGTGTGGCGTTGAAGTTACAAAGTCTAGTGTACGTAGGGAAAGAATGGGGCATATTGAACTTGCAGCCCCTGTATCCCACATATGGTACTTTAAAGGAATTCCAAGTAGGATGGGATTAATACTAGATATGTCACCTAGAACACTAGAAAAAGTACTTTATTTTGCTGCATATATAGTAATAGATCCAGGTGCTGACACAAATTTAGAATACAAACAAGTAATAAATGAAACAGAATATAGAGAAGCCTATGAACAATATGGCAACGTATTTACTGTTGGCATGGGAGCAGAGGCGATAAAAGAAGTACTATCACAAATCAAACTTGAAGAAGAGTCTATACAACTAAAGAAAGACTTAAAAGATTCTAAAGGTCAAAAAAGAGCTAGAATAATTAAGAGATTAGAAGTAATAGAAGCTTTTAGAGAATCAGGTAACCGACCAGAGTGGATGATCGTTGAAGCAATCCCGGTTATTCCGCCAGATTTACGACCTATGGTTCAGTTAGATGGTGGTAGATTTGCAACTTCTGACTTAAATGATTTATATCGTAGGATTATTAACCGCAATAACAGACTGAAAAAGTTAATGGGTCTAGGTGCACCAGACATTATAGTTAGAAACGAAAAGCGAATGCTTCAAGAAGCGGTAGATGCTTTAATTGATAATGGTAGAAGAGGAAGACCAGTAACAGGCCCAGGAAATCGTCCACTTAAATCTTTATCAGATATGCTAAAGGGTAAACAGGGACGTTTCCGTCAAAACTTACTAGGAAAAAGGGTTGACTATTCAGGACGTTCAGTTATAGTTGTTGGACCAGAACTTAAAATATATC
>CAZUDG010000034.1:0-1136 GCA_964618775.1 uncultured Lachnospiraceae bacterium
TCTATACCAGTCGGTTCAATTAATAAGCTGGCAAATACTTGTGCCACATAGGCTGGGTCAAGTCTCCATGGTGAGTGGCCCTCGTCGACACTAACCTGGGCTCTTTTTTCCTCTTCAATATCAAAAACTACTGGCACCTTAGGAGTAAACTGGGTCTCATCTAAAGGCATTATAAAATCACTTTCTTGAAATGGCGGGAGAAGCTCAAGATTATTCTCCACTATGTAATCCAGTGCCGCTGGATCTCTTATTTCATATATTCTCTGCCACTCCTTAGTTCCTTCCACTTTATATGTCTCTGACCGATTTTTATATAGGAAATTAATAATATCATAGCAATCAATCCATATTTCATTTTCTCCTTCTTTTTGTGATTCGTCAAATATAAGTTGAATTCCAAAATGTAAATGAGAAGTATCAATGTTGTTAACATTTTCATTGTTACTATATCCTGATCTACCCATATAGCCTACTACATCCCCTGCTTGAATTACATCCCCCTCTTTTAAAGATGCATTATAGGGATAATTTTTTCTTAAATGAGCGTAGTAATAATAACGCTTCCCATCAAAACTACGTATTCCTAATCGCCAACCTCCATATTTGTTCCATCCTAGAGCCTCAATATAACCTGATTCTACAGCTATTATAGGTGTTCCTGTTTGACCCATCATGTCATGCCCTAAGTGACGCCTTTTATAACCATAACTTCTAGATACACCAAAATCATCATAATCATTATAAGGGAAATTCTTTGCAATTGGCATAAAGGCTTTTAAGCCATATCTTTTCACCCATTCTTTTTCCTCTGGATTATCATCTTTAGGAACTTGTATTTCATATTCCCCTACAAGACCTCCGAGTATTGCACTATAAGCTTCTAGAAAATAATCATATTGTTCCATATCCTTTGTTATTGACTCCATAGTCTCTTCTTCAGATTGCAACTGGTCTACAAGGCTGCGTAAGTCTTTTTCTCTATATTTTGATGAAAGATTCCCTCCATTTTTTGCTGCCAAATAAGCAAGCAATTCTATCCAGTTAAGCTTAAGCTCTTCTTCTTGGGATTCCACATCATATTGATAAGCCTTTCTAAGTGCCTTGTTACTTACATTAAAATCGACCCATTTAATATA
>CAZUDG010000034.1:1236-3024 GCA_964618775.1 uncultured Lachnospiraceae bacterium
GGTAAACATGAATAAAGAATGGACATTAGACTCACTTTATAAAGGTTTTCAAGATGAGAATTTTATTTCTGATATTGATAAATTGAAAAACCTTATAGAGGATTATAAAAATCATGTAAGAGATTTAGATAACACTAAAGCAGAGACTGAGATCCCTACTATAATTAAATACACAGAAGATATTACTTTAACTGCTAGACACCTTGGCTCCTATATTTCCCTTCGTCAATCTACAAATACTACAGATAGCGAGACAACTGCTTTAATGCAAAAATTAGAGGAACTCTTAAGTGATATTTCCAAGGAAGAAGCTATTGTAAAAAAATATATTGCAAATACCAGCAATCTTAATGAGATTATAGAAAATGATAGCAAGCTCAAGGAGTATGAGTTTTTATTCAAGGAAATGAAAATTGAGGCTTACCATACTTTAAATGACGATGTAGAGGAAGTTATTGCTAAGTTAAATCTTTCAGGCGCTAGTGCTTGGAGCTCAATGCATCAATATTTGACTTCTATTTTGGAGGTAGAATATGAAGGAAATGTAATCACTCTTCCAGAAGCACGAAACTTAGCCTACGACCCAGATCAAAATGTTAGAAAATCAGCATATGAAGCTGAAATGGCCTCATATGAAAAAATTAATGATGCAATTTCATTTTCACTAAATAATATCAAACTACAAGTAAATACCCTCTCCAATATGCGAGGCTATGATTCTCCATTAGATATGACCTTAGAGCAATCTAGAATGTCACAAGCTACTCTAGATGCAATGCTTGAAGCCATAAAGGAATACTTGCCAAAATTCCACGAATATCTTAGAAGAAAAGGTGAGCTTCTAGGGCATGAAAATGGACTCCCTTGGTGGGATTTGTTCGCACCCCTTGGTGAATCTAATAAAAGCTTTAGTGTGGAAGAGGCAAAAGAATATTTAGAAACCCATTTCCGTCTATTCTCAGACGATTTAGCAGATTTAATTGTAAAAGCTTTTGATGATGGTTGGATTGATTTTCATCCTCGTTCCGGCAAAGTTGGTGGAGCTTTTTGCTCTAACCTTCCATTTATCAAAGAAAGCCGCATACTAACTAACTTCACGGGTTCATTAAGCGATGTAGTAACCCTAGCCCACGAACTAGGTCATGCCTACCATGGACAAAATATTGAGGATCACTTGCCATTAAATACAGGCTATTCCATGCCAGTTGCTGAAACCGCTTCAAGTTTCAATGAAATACTTATTTTGAACGCAGCTATAGATGAAGCAAATGAAAATGAAAAGTTGGCCCTTATTGAAAGCCAACTACAAGATACCACACAAATAATATGTGATATTTACTCAAGATTTTTATTCGAATCAGAAGTATTTGAAAAACGAAAAGAAGCATTTTTGTTTTCTGATGACTTAGAAGAAATCATGTTAAACACCCAGAAAATAGCCTACGGCCATGGATTAAACCACAGTCATTTACATTCCTACATGTGGGTTAACAAAGGCCATTATTATAGCGATTCATTAAGCTTTTATAACTTCCCATACGCCTTTGGTGGTTTATTCGCAAGAGGTTTATACGCAAAATACCAAGAACAAGGCAAAGACTTTGTACCACAATACAAAGCAATACTAAATGCAACCACAGTAAACACAGTAGAAGATGTCGCCAAAATGGCAGATATAGACCTTACAAAACCAGACTTCTGGAGACAAAGCTTGCAGACAGTAGCTGATTCAATCGATGAGTTTTTAGAGATGACTAAATAATTTTTTGCCACCTATTTTTTGGTACC
>CAZUDG010000034.1:3124-9184 GCA_964618775.1 uncultured Lachnospiraceae bacterium
ATATCTATCTACATGAATATCGACTTTTATATGATTTGTCTAATCCTCTGTTTAGCAAAGCATGTATTTGCCATTCCTGACTTTTATAAGTATTCTTACCTTATCGGACATACCCCATTATCACAGTCTGCATCTAAAACATCAAACTCTTCTTCGAAAGTTTCAAACTTTCTAAGTGAAGATGGAATGAACTTAGGTTGTTTTTCTAATAATTCTTCGTACTGTTCTTTTGATATTGCCTCATAAGGCATTAATTGATAGAAACTATCATCTAATGATAAGAATGTAACTCCAACAATATCATCCCAATTATCATAAACCCATTGTTCTACATCGTCCCACTCTTCATCTTTTACATGAATAGTATTAGATGCATTATGGTCTACATAATTTTTCATAATCATTTTATAAAGTTCTAGTTGCTCTATGGCTGATACATCATACTTAGTTCTTCCCTCTGGTGCTTTAATTGGGAATTCAAATACTTTAGTTTTATGATCTTCTATAGTTTGTCCCACTTCTGGCTCCCAAGGGAATCCTGCATCCTCAAGGGCTAAAGCAATTGGATCTCTTGCATTTACACGAACTCTTCTAATATAGTATGGTGAATGTGAAAAATGTACACCACTTGAAACCGTTGGCAATTGACTTATAGTTCCTGATGGTTTTACTGTAGTGACTAGTTTTGGACGATTTAATTGCAGATCATCTGCTAACTCAAATGCATTATCTCTGGCTACTTTTCTTAAATCTTGAAGCAATATTTTAAGCTCATCATCAGATATTCCTGTTGCATTTATAAAGTCCATAACTCCGGTAACAGAGCACCCTGTTAATCTGTCCTCTCTATTAACTAAGTCCCATTCATGAAGTTCGAGCTCAATGCTAGCCATTCTATAACCAATTCTAGCTGAATATTTCTGTGCTTCTAGCATTGCTTTCTTGTCATAGCTTCCGTCTTCATTTACAAATCCCATTAAGTTCACTTCTGTGAGGTTGCAGACCCCCCGGTCACGCAGCATGATTTCAAAACATGGATTTCCACCTTGTACATCTGGTCTTCTTCTTTTCATTTCTTCAAAGTTAGCAAATGCAGGTTCCCCTGACACCTTTAGCTTTGTAAAATGATCACGAAGTTCTCCTCTTGTAGGTTTCTTATCATATAAAACCGTATTATTAGATAATGAACGATTAAGGATTTCTTTGTTTTCCACCCAGTTGCCATCGTCATCTTGATAATAAAGATTAGCCTTAGCATTAAGCACTTCTGTGTCATCTGGATCACAAAGGATTATTTCTGCACTTCGTCTAACTCCACCAGATACAACATTTTCAGCAATAATTGTTGCTATATCAAGGCAATCTATGGATTTTATTGTTTGCCATTGTAAATGATTGTGTTTTCTCTTTTTCTTAAATAGTTTGTTTATTTTCTCAAACATCTGCTTGATATTGTTATGCCCTGAAGCATAGCCACCAAATGTCTTTAGTCTTTCTCCTTCTGGTCTAACATTATTATAATTAAAGAATATATATTCAATTAAGTCATATTGCTTTGATGATAAAATCTCGAAATATATATCTATAGCCTTTGCCCAGCCAAACTTACTATCCCCAATCTCTATCTCAATAGCATTATTATTCATTAACTTTAATTCTGTATATTCTTTTCTTTGCCTTGTAGGAACGGCTTCATAGGACTTATGAATAATTTCAATTTTGCTGTTGATTTTAGGTAATTGACTTACATATTGTTTTTGAACTGATAATCCAACTCCAGTCCCTAGCATCAATACAAAAAATATTTCTGAAAACTTATGCAAATCATCTATAGTTACAAAACTACAGTTGAAATTACTCAGTGGATAAAGATATGCTGCTCTACTTCCTGCAATCCATAAAGACCTTCCAGAAGGGAAAAGCTTTAAGTTATACATAAGGTCATATATCTTTTCTGCTTCTTTTTTCAAATGGTTCATAACTCTTGGATTTATCTCTATACTTTGTCGCTTCATTGTTTCTAATTGCAAATCAAGGTTAAATTCCACAACCCTAAAACATGTTTCCCACCAATACTCTCTTCTTTGTTCTTCTGGTTTTGGTCTAGAGTAGGTTCTATAATATACAAACTTACCTAGTTCTGTTGGAAATGGATCTGCTTGATGCTTATACTTACTTATAAATTCGTTAGACAAAAACTGCCCATCAAACCTATCTTCACCTTCACGGGCTCTTATTAACTTTCTTTGGGCTTTATATTCTGCATATGCATCGGCTACAATATCTAGATCAAGTAGAAACAATTCCTTAACTACTTGCCTTTCAACGTCCTCCACACTTATGTCTTCATAATAATTGTCTTCAATTTTGTCGGCAATCTCACCGGCGATACCCCTATCAACTTGTCCAACTGCAACCATTGCCTTGTAAATAGCATTAGTAATTCTTGATTTATCAAATGTAACAATCTTTCCATTTCTTTTTATAATGGTTTTTGTCTCCATGTTACCTCCTTTTACTTCCTATCAGTAATATAATAATTCATATAATGTCACAAAAACACCTAATTAGCTGCTACTCTACAATGAATACCTTTTTTCATTGTTTTTATTGTGTGTAAATTATAGCATGCATATTATTGTTTGTCCATACTTTTTACCACATGTTGTGTCTTTATTGGTAGACGATTCTATATATTGTGCTTTGCCTATTATTATCATTTATATTCTATTGGATAAATGAATCCTCTCTTAGCTTTCATCCAAGCCTTTTAACTTATACAAAACTAGGTAAATAAAGCATCCTCGATTTAGAGAACATTTACCTACTTCTCTAGAGAACATTTGCTGGCTGACCGAAACTCTATTGATAAATACTATTTTTTACACTATAATTACTTGTATTCATATAAAACATGAGTTTTAATTGAAAGATAAAGAAAAAGAAAGTAAATAGAAGAATAAACAGAAAAATTA
This sequence comes from uncultured Lachnospiraceae bacterium, assembly GCA_964618775.1. Classification (GTDB taxonomy): domain Bacteria; phylum Bacillota; class Clostridia; order Lachnospirales; family Lachnospiraceae; genus JAAYRG01. The sequence continues at coordinate 6,100 of CAZUDG010000034.1, forward strand.
TACAGAAAGAAATTTAATAGAAAGAAATTGAGGTGTAACATGTTTAAAAACCTTCTTAAATATTTAAAAGGTTATAGAGGCTATACAATACTCACCCCCATAGCAATTATTTTTGAAGTTATGCTTGAGGTCTATATTCCTTTTATAATGGCACAAATTATAGATATAGGAGTAGCCAACCAAGATATGAATTATATATATCAAAAAGGATTTTTAATGATTGCTATGGCATTTTTTGCCCTAGTTCTTGGTGCCCTAGCTGCATTTTTCTCATCAACTGCAGGAACAGGATTAGAGAAAAACATTAGGCAAGGACTCTACTATAAGATACAGGATTTTTCATTTTCTAATATTGACAAGTTTTCCACCCCTTCCTTGGTAACAAGGCTAACTACAGATGTGGCCAATACTAAAATGTCCTTTATTATGAGCATTCGAATGCTAGTTAGGGCCCCATTTATGTTTGTATTAGCTATTATCATGGCTGTCCGGATTGATGCAGAACTATCCTTTATATTTATATTTGCTATACCAGTTCTTTTAATAACTCTAGTTCTTATCGCCTCTAATGCTTATCCCTTGTTTCAAAAAATGCTAAAGAAATACGATAAGTTAAATGCTATAGTTCAGGAGAATTTAATTGCTATAAGAGTAGTAAAAGCATTTGTTCGTAGCGATTATGAAGAAGAAAAATTTAATGATATAGCTAATCAAGTACGAGACACTCAAATGAAGGCTGAAAAAATTGTTATTTGGAATATGCCAATTATGCAGCTAGTTGTTTATGGTTGTATACTCGCAGTTGCATGGTTTGGAGGTAACAAAATAGTTGCAGGTAATATGCTGGCAGGACAACTAATCAGTTTTATTAGTTATATAACTCAAATACTAATGTCCCTAATGATGTTATCTATGGTGTTCATTTTCATTGTTATGTCAAAGGCTTCTGTTATGCGTATCGTTGAAGTACTTAATGAAGAAGCTGAAATTATAGATCCAAAAGCTGGACTTGACCCTGAGGTTAAAGATGGTTCTGTGGTTTTTGACAATGTATCCTTTTCATATGCTGGCCAAGATGGAACCATGGTATTAGAGGATATTAATTTTACAATAGAATCTGGCAAAACAATAGGAATAATCGGTGGTACCGGTTCTTCTAAGACCTCTTTAGTTCAGCTTATACCTAGACTTTATGATGTAACAAAGGGAGAACTTCTTGTAGGTGGTATAAATGTTAAAGACTATGACCTTGATACATTAAGAGATTCCGTTGCAATCGTTTTACAAAACAACATACTCTTTTCAGGCACCATAAAGGATAACTTGAAATGGGGAAATGAAAATGCTACTGAAGAAGAAATAATTAGAGCTTGTGAAATTGCCAAAGCTCATGACTTTGTAATGTCATTTCCAGAAGGATATGATACCCATTTAGGTCAAGGTGGCGTTAATGTCTCTGGTGGCCAAAAGCAGCGTATTAGTATTGCAAGGTCCTTACTTAAGAATCCTAAGATAATTATTTTAGACGATAGTACAAGTGCTGTAGATACAAAAACAGAAAACAGTATTCGTCATGCCTTACAGACCAACTTGAATTCAACGACTACTATAATTATCTCACAAAGAGTTTCTTCCATCATGGATGCTGATAATATCATAGTTCTAGATGATGGTAAAATCAACGGTCATGGTAGTCATAATGAACTAATAGAAAGTAATGAGATTTACAAAGAAATATATGAATCACAACAGAAAGGAGTTGGTATAAGTGGTTAAACGAACAAGAGAAGCAGCAAAAAAAATGCCAGATAATACTGGTAAAACCATTAAACGAATTCTTGATTACATGGGAAGCTATAAGTATCAACTTATTATTGTTGTATTCTTTGTGTTATTAAGTGCACTTGCTAGTATTGTAGGGACCTATTTCTTAAAACCATTAATAAACGACTATATTCTTCCTCTTGTAGGGCAAGAAAATCCTGATATGTCAGCTCTTGCTACCGCCTTAGTTAGAATGGGAATTATTTATTTAATAGGTGCTCTTTCAACCTATATGTTTAATAGAATTATGGTCTCAATATCTACTGGTACTTTGCATAAGATTCGTACTGATTTATTTGCCCATATGCAAACCCTACCAATCAAATATTTCGACACTAACACTCACGGTGATTTAATGAGCCGATATACAAACGATGTTGATGCCCTTCGTAACATGCTAACCCAAAGTTTCGTACAACTAATTAACTCTGCAGTAACCGTTGTTGGAGTGTTTTTGACTATGTTAATCCTAAGTCCCATTCTAACATTACTCGTAGTTGGCATGCTTGCTATAATGTTATTTGCTATAAGAACCCTTGGAAAAGGAAGTCGTAAATATTCTATGGCACAACAAGCAGCACTTGGAGATATTAATGGTTATATCGAGGAAATGATTGAAGGTCAAAAAGTTATAAAAGTTTTTAACTATGAAAATAAAACAAAAGAAGCCTTTAACGAGAAAAATGAACAATTGTTTAAGCACGCACAAGCTGCCCACACACTCACAAGTATGTTAAGACCTATAATGGGAAATCTTGCTTATGTTCTTTATGCTGTTACAGCCATGGTAGGCTCACTACTTACTGTTACAAGAGGCTTTGATATAGGTAGTTTGGCTTCATTTTTACAATATACAAGAACATTTGCCCAGCCAATAACTCAAATTTCTGAACAGTTTAACTCTGTTATTATTGCAATAGCAGGTGCAGAAAGAATCTTCCAAGTAATTGATGAAACTTCAGAAGTTGATGAAGGAAGCATTACCCTTGTTCATAGGATTGAAAAAGATAATATAGAAACTGATGATATTAATCAACCTTTATACTGGAAAAAGCCTGAGGCAAATGGCCAATACACTTACACAAAAGTAAAAGGCCATATACAATTAGATGGTGTTATGTTTGGATATAACGAAGACAAAACCGTATTAAAAGATATTAACCTATATGCAAAACCTGGTCAAAAGGTAGCATTTGTTGGTTCAACTGGGGCTGGTAAAACAACTATAACCAACCTGATAAATCGTTTTTATGATATTCAA
>CAZUDG010000034.1:9284-11418 GCA_964618775.1 uncultured Lachnospiraceae bacterium
CATGGTCGTTACCCATATTCAAAAATAATTACCAATACAGATGGAGGATTGTATGAAAATCGACAAATTAGACTACTTAAGACTCTTTACTTCGCTATTTAAAATAAGTACTTTCACTTTTGGTGGCGGTTTTGTTATGATCCCATTAATGAAGAAAAAATTTGTAAATGATTTAGATTGGATTAAAGAGGATGAAATGCTTGATATTGCAGCCCTTGCCCAATCCTCACCTGGAGCCATCGCTGTTAATGCCGCCATTCTTCTAGGATATAAGGTTGCTGGACTTACCGGTGCATTAATTTCTATTTTTGCAATGATACTTCCACCTTTTATAATAATATCAGTTATATCACTTTTTTACACTGCCTTTAGCAATAATATAGTTATAAGAGCTATACTTAAAGGGATGCAAGCAGGTATTGCTGCTGTTGTTCTTGATGTTGCCATTGGCATGGCTAGCAACGTAATAAAAACAAAAAAAGCCATATCTATTCTAGTAATGATAGGGGCTTTTATTGCAATATTTTTCTTTGATATTAGCTTAATTATTATAATGTTAATCAGTGGTGGTATTGGAATAGCTACCACATTATACCGTATTAAACATGGAAAGGATGTGGCATAATGCCAATATATATAGAACTATTCTTAATTTTTATCCAAATTGGTATGTTTAGTATAGGCGGCGGCTATGCCGCTATACCTTTAATACAAGATCTAGTTGTAGAAACAAACAACTGGCTAACAATGGCTGAGTTCGCTGATATTGTAACAATAGCAGAAATGACACCAGGGCCCATCTTAATTAATTCTGCTACTTTCGTTGGAATGAGCATTGCTGGACTTCCAGGAGCAATTATTGCTACTATTGGAAGTGTTTTTCCTTCAGCAATTATAGTTCTAACGTTGGCATATTTATTTGAAAAATATAGAGACTTTCCTATAATTCAGGGAATCTTAAAGGGCCTAAGACCTGCCATTGTTGCCCTTATTTTATCTGCAGGTTTATCTCTACTTTTCTTAGCCATTCGTCCAGATGGTATTGTTTTTGCTAATTATAAAGACACCAATACAATCGCCCTAATTATATTTCTTATAGCATTTTTTGTTTTGAGAAAATTCAAGCTAAACCCAATATTAATTATGTTTGTCACTGGCATAATTGGAATATTCTTTTACCTTTAGTCTATAACTTCATAACTACAGGTTTTCTATCCTTATAAATAAAATACTCTTTATAGCCAACAGCCAATAGTAATTCTCTAGTCCTATCAAACTCATAAGCTAGCTCATGGGGAGCATGTCCATCAGAACCAATAGTTATAAGCTTCCCACCCATTTCCCTGTAATTCTTAAGTACTGAATACTGTGGATTAGGAGCTCCTAGTCCTTTTTTATAGCCTGCAGTATTTATTTCCAAAGCTTTATCATTCTTTATTAAATAAGATAATATTTCATTTAAAACTTCTTTATATATCTCATATTCATAATTATCAAAACACAAGTCTTTGTTTCGTCTTGGATGTTCTGGTATGTTAGCATATCTCGCTATATAATCCACATGGCCAAGGCTATCAAAGTTGCCATAATTGTTAATATTGTCCCGCACAGTATTGAAATACTCCAAAATCCCCTGATGACGACTTTTACCTTCCCAATAATCTGGATAAAATGGATCCATCCAATCTATAAGGTGTGTAGAGCCTAGAATAAAATCAAATGGATATTTATTAGCAATGTCTTCATATTTTTTATCATAGCCAGGCTCAGGTATTAATCCAAATTCAATTCCTAAATACAAATTAATTTTCTTCTTATATTTTTCTTGCATTAACAAAACATGTTTAACATAATCATCAATTTCCAGATCAAAATAACCATACTTCTTAGGAAAATCAATATCTATATGATCAGTAAAACAAAAATGTTCTAGCCCCAATTCTATAGCCTTTTTTATTTGATCCTCCATTGGAGTTTTACAATCTCCCGAAAAGGATGTATGTGAATGAAAATCTGCCTTTATCATAATCTTAATCTTATCCTCCTAATTATCCGGTACCTGGTACCATCACATTCCTCGCTAATGTTTACCAATACTGCATCTTAGCCTATTTCATACTGGTACCTGGTACCA
>CAZUDG010000034.1:11518-19086 GCA_964618775.1 uncultured Lachnospiraceae bacterium
GTACCAATATCCTCCGGTGTCAACACCACCAATACTCAAAAGGACGGTTCCTACAATTTACTTTTAATAACTAAAGCATTTCACTTTGATTATTAGAGTATTGTAAGTACCGTCCTATATTATTCTATTAATGTGTTCCGTTTTGTCTTTGTTTGCTTACTGGTGGCCCTAATATTTCTGACCATATAACGGCTTCTTTTAATCTCTCACGAGAGACATCTTTGCTAAACCTTCTGCTACTTTGAGGCTTAACAGTTGTCATCTCACCTCTTGGCTTACCTTGATTAACACCGTCTTTTATATTAGTGCCAATGGCATCTTCCTTAATACTTCCAGTTCCGCCTCTCATAGAATCCATTTCACTATAATATTCCTCTGGTCTTAACATATTATCCTCTGATGAAGGGTAACCATATTCATCTGAAGCAGTAGATGGATCATAATAATTTTTATTGTTAGAATAAGGATTATCATATTCCTTTGATTTGTTTGATGTTTTTGGCCCCTTAGATCTGCCAAATGGATTAGCATCAATTGTGAAATTTCCTCCTGGGGGGTTTTTCATTGTATCAATATTAAGGTTGATGTTCTTTTCTATAACATCGAATATTTTATTTAGATCTAGATTGTATTTGATTGAACTCACCTCAATCCTTATATTTACAGCAAACTACATACTTCTAATTATCTAGTTAAAGACTTTTACCGTCGTCTTTAGCTATCTCGTCTCTCATATGTGTATCTGCCTTGATATTCTCCATGTTATAAAAATCCATAACACCAAGTCTACCCTCTCTAAATGCATAGGCCATAGCTTTTGGTACTTCTGCTTCTGCTTCAACTACTGTAGCACGCATCTCTTGTTCTCTTGCTACTGCCATTGCACGACGTTCTTCTGCCTTAGCTTGAGCAATCTTTTTATCTGCTTCTGCTTGATCAGCTTGTAGTTTTGCACCAATGTTTCTACCAACATCAATATCAGCAATATCAATTGAAAGTATCTCAAATGCAGTTCCTGAATCAAGTCCCTTAGATAAAATACTTTTAGAAATATCGTCTGGGTTCTCTAGAACGTCAGCATGCTTTTCAGAAGAACCACAAGTTGTTACTATACCTTCACCAATTCTAGCTAAAATAGTAGCTTCACCAGCACCACCTACTAATCTTTCAAGGTTAGCTCTTACTGTAACTCTTGCCTTTACTAGTAATTCAATACCATTCTTTGCAACTGCTGACACCTTTGGCGTTTCAAGAACTTTTGGGTTTACACTCATTCTTACTGCTTCAAATACATCTCTTCCTGCCAGGTCAATTGCGGCTGCCTTTTCAAATGGTAGATTAATACCTGCTCGCTCTGCAGCAATTAAGGCATTAACAACGCTATCAACATCTCCACCTGCTAAAAAGTGAGCCTCTAATTCATTAATTGTTAAATCTAATCCTGCTTTTATTGCCTTAATAAGTGGAATAACAATTTTCTTTGGTTGTACACGTCTAAGGCGCATACCTACTAAATTAAATATTCCCACCTTAACGTTGGCAGCTAGTGCTGAAATCCATAAACCAACTGGAACAAAACTAAAGAACAATAAAACCAGTAGTACAATAACTCCTAATAATATAATAAATCCGAGATTTTCTTCTATTCCCATTTTAATACCCCTTTCGTTTTATAAATCTACTCATAGTCTTTTACAATTATTCTTACACCTTCAACATTATAAACAATAATATTAGTGCCTTTGTTTATATACTTGCCTTCAGTAATAATATCATACTCTGTGTCATCAAACATACCAGTTCCTGATGGCCTAAGATCAGTAATTGCAACACCTTTTTTACCTATTAGCTCATCATATCTCCTAGAACTAGTATAACCTGAATCAGTTCTTAGTTCATCCTTTAATACAATAGGCGACTTCGAACCTCCTTTGGATAAAAACTTTAAAATTACATAAAACATTATAATTAATATCGCAAGAACGATTAATGTAATAATTACCCCATCTTTTATTGATTCTGCTACTAAAAAGATACCAGCAATCAAACTAATTACTCCGGCTATCCCTGGTCCTTCTAAACCAGGCATATACATCTCAATGCCAACTAGAATGAAACCAATAACAAATAATAGTATTTCTATAAGTAATTTCGAATCTATTGGTTCAAACATTAGGAATTCCCCCTTCCTATATCGTAAAAATGTATCAAACTTACTTTATCTCATTTAATATGAGTTTATCTTGATATTACAGTTCTAATCTAATTTTACCATATGATCTATTAAATGTCTATGAAATATCAGCATCTGTTAGACTTTTAATTAAAAAAGAGCTCATTTTAATTTATACTGACCCTATAAACTAGACCTAATAATCTAACATATAAGCGTCAACTCAAAATGTGCTCTTTTCCTATTTCAATCTATAATATTTTATAAATCATTTATTGTAGTCATTTACTAAGCAATAACATTACTTGTAAATAGAATTAATTATTTATCACCCAAAACTGCATCTATTGCAGCAATAGTAGCACCCCTAAAATTGTTTTGTTCTAGGGCAGAAACTCCTTTAATTGTTGTTCCACCTGGTGAACAAACTGCGTCTTTCATTGCTCCTGGGTGATCACCACTTTCTAATTGAAGGGTTCCTGTTCCCACAAGCATTTGACTTACTATTTTATATGATAAATCTCTAGGTAATCCATATTTTACTCCAGCATCCCCAAGAGCCTCAATATACATACTTGTAAATGCTGGACCACATCCTGCCACTGTACCTATAACATATAAGTTTTTAGTTTCTGTTTCAACAACTAAACCTATTTTTGAAAATAATTCAATAAAGTCTTTAAGTTCATCATCTGTTAAATTGTGTTTGTCTTCATAACCAATTACACCCTCACCTACTGCTACTGGAGTATTTGGTGCTGTACTTATATGGTGAGTAGATGGGTCTACTATCTTTTCAACCTTTTCAAATGGCCAGTTAACTGCAACTTGTACTAATACTTTTCCTTTTAATTCTTCCTTAATTGCCCCAACAACCTCTTCAACTAAATATGGTTTTACTCCAATTACAACCATATCTACAGCTTTAACTAGTTCTTTTGCATCTTCTACTGGGTTAAAACCATAAGCTTTAGTATCTTTATATAACTTGTCTAGGTTAATATCATTTGCATATATATCCTCAGCTTTAAGAGCCTCTTTTTTTATAAATCCTTTTGCTATAGCCTGTCCCATATTTCCAAAACCAATAAATCCTATTTTCATATTATTCTTCCTCTCTTATTTGTTTATATAAATTAATTGACAAAGTCACTTAATTAACATTCTTAGCATCAAGATAAGTTCCGTAAATTTCATCCTTTATTAAGCAAAATTTTATCAAGGAACTTACTATCCTCATCTAAAGATAAAGTATTAATTGATGCAGGAATAATTATCTTTGCTACAAAGTTAGCCATATACTTTGGAGACTGCTTTCTTCCTGTTTGTAGCCATGTCTCCAGTAGGCCAATATATCCATTAATTATGAATGAATTAAATAATTCAAATTCAGATTCATCAAGGTGTGAGCCCGCGGCACTCCATGCTTCAGAGCACATATCATTAACTAGTTCCTTTAGATGATTTAAAAATGATATGTCACCATTAGGTCCTATTAAAACCTCACTAAGCTCAGCATTTTTATCAAAAAACTCAAAAACTTTTTCAATAATGTAAGAAGGATCAACTTTTTCTTCTGAATTCATATCTTTAATAATCTGATTAAATTCATTAAAGAAGTTCTCTTCCACCTCACCAATCATATCATAAATATCTGTGTAATGGTAGTAGAAAGTCCCTCTATTAATATCAACCATATCACACAATTCTTTAACAGTAATTTCAGATACAGGTTTTTCCTTTAATAGCGAAATTAAACCTTGTTTTAGTTTTCTCTTGGTTTTGATAACACTTCTATTCTCTTTTTTATTAATTTTAATATTCTTCATAAAAATTTAACCTTTCGTTTTGAACAAACACCCTAATAAGTGTTCATATTTAATCACAACACCTAAACTTGGGTATTGATTTTTATGGATAGTGATTTAAAATTATTTTAGTATAATTTTCAACACTTGTCAAAACTAATTCTAAGCTTTACTTGTTTTTATACATATAATTTCTTATAATATAAAGGTATTTCACAAAAGAAAGGACACAAATATGGAATCATTTGTTAAATTCAAAGAAGTAGGTAAAGTTTATCAGTCTGGAGATATTAAGGTTGAGGCTTTAAGAGATGTCTCTTTTGGAATAGATAAAGGAGAAATATGCGTTATTGTAGGCCACTCTGGAGCTGGTAAAACAACATTACTTAATATATTAGGCGGAATGGATACTCTAACCACAGGACGTGTGTTTTTAGGTGATAGAGAAATCTCCGCATATAACAAACAAAATCTAACAACTTTTAGAAGAGAAGATATTGGTTTTATATTTCAATTTTATAACTTAATTCCTAATTTAACAGCAAAAGAAAATGTTGAGATAGCCTCACAAATGCTAGAACATCCACTAGATGCTACTGAGATATTAGCAGAAGTAGGGCTTGGACATAGACTACGAAACTTTCCTGCCCAATTATCTGGTGGGGAACAACAGCGTGTAGCTATTGCTAGAGCTCTAGCCAAAAGACCCAAGCTTCTTTTATGTGATGAGCCCACTGGGGCACTAGACTATGAAACAGGTAAACAAATATTAAAATTATTACAAGATCAAAGCCGTCTCCATGGCATGACAGTAGTTATTATTACCCATAACTCAGTACTTACAGATATGGCTGATAGAGTTATCAAGATAAAAAGTGGAACAATTCACTCCTCTTATTCTAATGAAAATCCTATACCAGTGGAGGAACTTGAATGGTAAATAAAAAAATTCCTGCTTGGACAAAAAACAATTTAAGAGAAGTAAAACATACATTTGAAAGGTATATAGCTATATTTGCGATTATAGCTCTTGGAGTTAGTTTCTTTGCAGGACTTGTTATTACTAGAGATTCCATGGTTTCTACCCTTGATAAATATCTTATAGATTCTAATATGTATGATTATCGTTTACTTTCAAGTGTTGCCTTTGACAAAGATGACGACATTTACTTTTCCAACTTGGAGGGGGTTGAAGGAGCCCAAGGGGGTATTTCGATTGACTTTCTTGGTAAATTGGTTGAAAGAGACCAAACAGCTGTAATCATGGCTCATTCTTTACCTGAAGAAATAAACCAACTACAATTGCTATCAGGTGCGTTACCATCAAATGATAAGGAGTGTGTGGTAGATAATGAATATTTTTCATCTGACTCTATTGGCCATAAAATAATAGTCTCTTTGGACAATGAAGAGGATACAATAGATAGCTTTAAATCAGATGAATATACTATTGTCGGTATAGTTCAATCTCCTGAATATATAAATCAACAAAGGGGAACTACAAAACTTGCTGATGGCAGCATTGATGCATATATATATATACCAGAAGATGGATTTGATGTAGATTATTATACCGAAATGTATATAAAATTAAAAGAAGATGGCTATCCATATACAAAAGATTATAAAGACCTAATTACCAGTAATGAAGATAGGATTCAATCTGCTCTTGATACTAGTGCAAATGCTCGCTTTGATGATCTATTATCTGAAGCCAGGGAAGAAATAGCCGATGGAGAACTTGAATATGAAGACGGCTATAATGAATACCTAGCGGAAAAAGACAAGGCCCTTAAGGAACTTGATGATGCTTACACAAAATTGCTAGATGGCCAAAAAGAAATAGAAGACAATGAACAAAAACTTATTGATGGGCAGGCAGAACTTGATAAAGGCTTCAAGGAATACGAAGATGGTCTTAAGCAATATGAAGAAAGTCTTGGAGAATTTACTAGCACTAAGGCTTCTACCCTCCAAACTTTCCATGAATCCCAAAAGGAAATAGACGAAAACAGAGCAAAATTGAACGCAGGGATTAAAGAAATTGAAGATTCCAAAGTTCTTAGCCAATATAGCGAGGTAAGTCAGAATCTGCAAGAATTAGAAAATGCTAAGGCTCAAATTGATGCAAGTGGTGTAAGAGAAACCTATGCCATGTTACAAGGTAATTTGACTCAACTTGAGAATAATCCTTATTATGCTAGCATCTTAGATTTTTTAAATAAAGAAAATTATTCAAGTATATCCCATGGTATTAGTAAGTTAGAAGAAAGAAAACTTGAAATGTTACAAGCTAATAGCCCGCTATCCATATATCTTGCTTTAGAACAACAATTAGAAATATTAAAAAATAAGGCTGAATCAGAATTAACAGAGAAGGAAAAGAATCAAATAACCACCATTACATCTCAAATGAAGGATATCACTGATAAGGGTATCTTGCAGGAGTTCCAATTAGTCGACACTTCTCTCAACTACCTTAAATTAAAGCAAGGTATTAATGAAATAGAAAGCTCCCAATATTTTTACCTAATAGACAACTACGACCAAATGGTCTTAGGAAACATAGCCACACTAAAGGCAGCCAAGGCCCAAATCGAAGCTTCCGGGGTTTTAGAAACATATCCAGAACTTCAACAGGCAATAATCCAACTAAATGAAGGGCAAGTACAACTAAATGCTGGTGTTGCCACAGCTAATAGCGAATTTGCTAAGGCCCAAGAGGAGTTAAATTTTGCTAAGGATGAGCTTGATTCTGCATACAAACTATTACTTAGCTCTCAAGAAGAAATCAATGATGGTAAATTAGCCCTTGAAGCTGGAAAAGCTGAATTAGAGGATGGATTTAAAGAATACGAAGATGGTAAATTAGAAGCTGAAGAAGGTTTTGCCGATGCTGAAGAAGAACTAGAAGATGCAAGAACAAAAATAGCTGATGCAAAACAAGAGATTGAAGACCTAGATGATCCTAGCACATATTTATTTGATAGAAGTCATAATGCAGGCTATTCGAGTTTTGATAATGACTCTGCAATAGTTGCTGGTATAGCAAGGGTTCTACCCATATTCTTCTTTTTAGTTGCTGCCCTAGTTTGTTCAACAACCATGTCTAGAATGGTAGATGAACAAAGAACTCAAATTGGAACTTTAAAGTCACTAGGTTATAGCGATAGAAAAATTGCTAATAAATATGTATTTTATTCAGGCAGTGCCGCATTTTTTGGTTGCCTTATCGGTTATATTTTAGGAAGCAAATACTTTCCAATTGCCATATGGACAGCCTACGGAATGCTTTATAAATTTGCACCCCTTGAATATTTATTTGATATTAGATTAGCACTTATTTCTTTACTTGTTTCACTTCTTTGTTCTGCTGGAGTTACATATGTAACTTGCAAAAATGAGTTATTACAAGTACCCGCTGAATTGATTCGCCCTAAGGCTCCTAAAGCTGGTAAACGTATCCTCCTAGAAACAATACCTGCTATTTGGAATAGAATTGGCTTTCTTCGTAAGGTATCTATCAGAAATATATTTAGATATAAAAAACGTCTACTTATGACAGTTATGGGTGTTGCAGGCTGTAC
>CAZUDG010000035.1:0-17575 GCA_964618775.1 uncultured Lachnospiraceae bacterium
AAGATGGAACCCTAAAATGGCAGAGTACATCTATACTGAAAGAAATGGTATCTATATTATTGATCTTCAAAAGACAGTAGTAATGGTTGACACTGCATACAATGCAATAAAAGATGTTGTTGCTGAAGGTGGAAAAGTTCTTTTTGTAGGAACGAAAAAACAAGCACAAGATTCTATAAAATCTGAAGCACTTCGTTGCGGAATGTTTTATGTTAATGAAAGATGGTTAGGTGGAATGCTAACTAACTGGAATACAATTAGAAGTAGAATCCAAAGATTAAGAGACATTGAAAAAATGTCTGAAGATGGTACTTTTGATGTACTACCTAAAAAAGAAGTTATTCAACTTAAAAAAGAATGGGATAAACTTGAGAGAAATCTTGGTGGAATAAAAGATATGAATGGTATACCAGATATTATTTATGTTGTAGACCCTAACAAAGAAGGAATCTGTATTCAAGAAGCAAGATTATTAAATATACCATTAGTTGGTATTGCTGATACTAACACAGATCCTGATGAATTAGACTATATAATTCCTGGTAATGATGATGCTATTAGAGCACTTAAATTAATTACTTCCAAAATGGCTGATGCAGTAATAGAGGCAAATCAGGGAGCTCAAATGAACGAAGAAGTAGTAGAAGCTGTAGAGAATGATACAGTTGATGAAGCAACTACTGAAGAAGAAACTGCTGATAAAACAGCAGCTAAAAAAGTTGAAGTAGAATAATAGACATATAATTATTATTTAGTTCAAAAATTAATATTAATAAAACTACAACTTATTTTAATAAAAGGATTAAACTTATTAAATCAATACTAACGGAGGTACACAATGAAAGTTACAGCTGCAATGGTAAAAGAATTACGTGAATTAACTGGAGCAGGAATGATGGACTGTAAAAAGGCCCTTTCTGAAACAGATGGAGATATGGATAAAGCAATTGATTATTTAAGAGAAAAAGGCCTTGGAGCAGCAGAGAAAAAAGCTGGAAGAATTGCTGCAGAAGGTGTTTCAGGAGTTAACGTTTCTGAAGATGGAAAAGTTGGCGCTATAGTAGAAATTAATAGTGAAACTGACTTCGTTGCTAAGAATGAGAAGTTTTTAAGTTATGTTGATGCAGTGGTAAAACAAGTTGCAAAAACTAAAGCAGCTAATATTGAAGAGTTTTTAGCAGAGCCATGGGAACTTGAAGCAAGCAAAACTGTTGAACAAGAATTATCTACACAAATTTCAATTATTGGCGAAAACATGAAGATTAGAAGATTTGAAAAAATTATCACTGATAATGGTTTTGTAGAATCTTATCTTCACGGTGGTGGTAGAATTGGTGTCTTAGTAGAGATGGAATCTGATGTTGTTAACGACATTGCTAAAGAAGCAGCTAAAAATATTGCAATGCAAGTTGCAGCAATCGCACCAAAATATCTTAACAGAGATGAAATATCTCAAGAATACATTGAAAAAGAAACAGAAATATTAAAGACTCAAGCTATGAATGAAGATTCAGGCAAACCAGAACACATTATTGATAAGATAGTTGTTGGTCGCCTAAACAAAGAATTAAAAGCTGTAAGTCTTGTAGATCAAGAATATATTAAAGATTCAGATTTAACTGTTCAAAAGTATCTTGACCAAGTATCCAAAGAACTTGGAACAAAACTTAACATTAAGAGATTTGTTCGTTTTGAAACAGGTGAAGGACTGGAAAAAAGAGAAGAAAACTTTGCAGAAGAAGTTGCAAAACAAATGGGACAGTAATTGTTCTTTATAAAGCTTAAAATATGCCCGCTAAACTACATCTAAATTGTATTTAGCGGGTTTTTTAAAGAAAGAAAGGATACCTAATATTATGGAATTAGTATATAAGGGAAAAACCAAAGATGTATATGACTTAAATGATGGTAGATACTTATTAAAATTTAAAGATGACTTAACAGGCAAAGATGGAGTATTTGATCCAGGTGCTAATGCTGTCGGGCTAACCATAGAAGGGGTTGGAAAAGCAGGCATTAGTATCACTAAGTTCTTTTATGAAAAATTCAATAATATAGGAATTTCAACTCACTATCTTGATGCAGATGTAGATAATGCAACAATGACTGTACTTCCTGCCACCATGTTTGGTAAGGGTGTAGAAGTGATTTGCAGATATAGAGCAGTTGGTAGCTTTATGAGAAGATATGGCTTATATGCAAAAGAGGGTCAAGTTTTAGATACATATGTTGAGGTAACTTTAAAGGATGATGAAAGAGAAGATCCACTTATTACTGATGAAGCGCTAGAAATGCTTGGAATTATGACTAAAGATGAATATAAAATATTAGTCGACCTTACCAGAAGAATATGTAATATTATAAAAGATGAATTATCCCAAAAAGAAATTGAATTATATGATATAAAACTAGAATTTGGAAGAGTTGGAGATGATCAACATATAGCATTAATTGATGAAATCTCTGGTGGTAATATGAGAGCTTATAAGAATGGTGAAAAATTAGATCCATTTGAACTAGAAAAATTAATTCTATCTTAACTAGTTGCAAAGTGGTTACAAATGATGTTAAAATAGACTTAATTCAGGATTTTATAACATATTTTACGGCTTAAGGAGTAATAGATGAATAATAGATATAATAGGGTTTTATTAAAATTAAGTGGTGAAGCTTTAGCAGGAGATAAAAAGACTGGTTTTGATGAAGCAACATGTATAGCAGTTGCTGAGCAAGTAAAAGAATTGACCAATCAAAACATTCAAGTTGCAGTAGTTATTGGTGGAGGTAATTTTTGGAGGGGCAGAACCAGTAACAATATTGATAGAACTAAGGCAGATCAAATAGGTATGCTTGCCACAGTTATGAACTGCATATATGTATCAGAAATCTTTAGATCAGTAGGAATAAAGACTGATATTATGACCCCTTTTTCATGTGGAAGTATGACTAAGTTATTCTCAAAAGATGAAGCCAATTCTTCTTTAGAGAATGATAAAGTAGTATTTCTTGCAGGTGGAACAGGACATCCTTATTTTTCAACAGATACCTGTGTAGTTCTTAGATCCATAGAATTAGAGGCTGATATTATTTTAATGGCAAAATCAATAGATGGGGTTTATGATAGTGATCCATCTAAAAATCCAGATGCCAAAAAGTATTCAGAAATTAGTCTTCAAGAAACTTTAGATAAGCAGTTACAGGTAGTTGACTTGTCTGCAACAGTACTGGCACTTGAGAATAAGATGCCTATGTTAGTTTTTGCTTTAGAAGAAGATAATAGTATTATTAATTCAGTAAGTGGTAATTTTAATGGAACAATAATAACAATATAATTTAGGAGGAGAAATTATGAGTATTGACTTAAAACAACATGAAGGTAGGATGCAAAAGGCTTTAGATTCTTTGGATGACGACTATGGACAAATTAGAGCAGGTAGAGCGAATCCTCGCGTTTTAGATTCTCTTAGAGTTGATTATTATGGAACGCCTTCTCCAATACAATCGGTAGCTAATATTTCAGTACCAGAACCAAGAATTATTCAAATTCAACCATGGGAAAGCAGTTTAATTAAAGATATTGAAAAAGCTATTTTAGGATCTGATATCGGAATAACACCTAACAGTGATGGTAAAATAATTCGTCTAATTTTCCCAGAATTAACAGAAGAACGTCGTAAAGACCTAGCTAAAGATGTTAGAAAAAAAGCTGAAGGTTCAAAAGTTTCTATTCGTAATATAAGAAGAGATGCCAATGATGAAATTAAAAAATTAAAAAACAATTCTGATATTTCAGAAGATGAAGCAAGGACACAAGAAGAAGACGTTCAAAAATTAACTGACAAATATACAGACAAGATTGATAAACTTGCTGACGATAAAGAAAAAGAAATTTTAACTATCTAAATCCACGAATATATATTTGTTGATAATTTTCTTATGTCAAATTATAGGACGTATTTTGTTTATCAAGATACGTCCTACTTATTGGTAAAATGATTATATTAAAGAAATAAAGTAATTATTAAAATTTTGATTTATCATATACTTTAATTTATTTAAGTGTTAAACTGTTTTACGAATTATTTAAATTATAAAGAATAATATTTGTTTGTGGAGGTATTCCATGGGAGAAGAAAAATTAAAAGACCTTAATATGCCAAAACATATAGCAATAATATTAGATGGCAATGGGAGATGGGCAAAAAAAAACAAAAGACCAAGAAATTATGGCCATTTAAAAGGAAGCGAGAATGTTGAAAAGATTTGTGAAGATGCTTATAAGCTTGGTATAGAAAATGTAACAATCTATGCTTTTTCCACTGAAAATTGGAGTAGGCCAAAAGAAGAAGTAGATGCACTAATGAAATTACTAACTGATTACTTAAAAAAATCAGTTAAAAAAAGTAAAGAGAACAATATGCAAGTTCGAGTAATAGGTGATGTTAGTATACTAACCCCTAAAATGCAAGATTCTATTAGAGAATTAGAAGAAAAATCAAAAAATAATACAGGTTTAAAACTTCAAGTAGCAATCAATTATGGTGGAAGAGATGAAATAATAAGAAGTATAAAATATTTGGCTACTGACCTAAATAAGAAAAATATTAAAATTGATGATATAGATGAGCAACTATTTAATAAATATCTAGATACTGCTGATATTCCTGATCCTGACTTATTAATAAGAACAAGTGGAGAACAAAGGTTATCAAATTTTTTATTATGGCAGTTAGCTTATACTGAGTTTTATTTTACAGATGTATATTGGCCAGATTTTAATAAAGAGGAATTAATTAAGGCAATTGAATACTATAATAATAGGGATAGAAGGTTTGGTGCATTATAATCTGGAGGATATTAAATGTTTAAACAAAGATTGATTGGTTCAATAATTATATTAATAGTAACTATTGCTTTAGTTGTCTTAGGTGGTGATGGACTATTTTTAGGCCTATTAGTTATTTCATTAGTAGGTTTGATGGAGCTATACCGCACACTTAAACTTAACAAAAGTTTTCTTGCTATACTTGGATATTTATCATGTATTGCATACTATTTGCTTTTATATTTTAATATAAAAGATTATTTATTTTTATTTATTGTGTTTTTACTTGTATTAATGATGATTTATGTTATATCATTTCCTAAGTATAATATTGACCAAGTCAGCTACATATTTTTTGGATTGTTTTATGTTGCTGTTATGCTAAGTTATATATATAAAGTAAGAGTTTTGCCAGGGGGCCAGTTTTTAGTTTGGCTTATTTTTATAGGAGCATGGGGCAGCGATACCAGTGCCTATGTAGTTGGAATGACAATAGGTAAAACAAAGTTTTTACCAAAACTAAGTCCAAAGAAATCTTTAGAAGGTTGTATTGGAGGTATAGTCGGTGCTGCAATTATAGGATTTTTATTTGGATTAATTTTTGAAAATCATCTAACTATAATTAGCAATCCTAAGCTAATTTTTGCTATTATTAGTGGATTTGCTAGTATTATATCTCAACTAGGAGATTTGGCAGCATCAGCCATCAAAAGAAACCACAATATTAAAGATTATGGTAACTTAATACCAGGCCACGGTGGAATTCTAGATAGGTTTGATAGTATTATATTTGTTGCACCTATAGTGTATTATTTTATATCGATAGTTAGATAATCTTGGAGGAATACTAGTGAAAAACATAGCTATTATTGGATCAACAGGTTCTATTGGTAAACAAACACTAGATATTGTTAGAAATAATATTGATTTGAATGTAGTTTCCCTTTCTGCAAATACTAACATAGAACTTTTGGAAGAACAGATAAGAGAATTTCATCCTGAAATAGCTTGTGTGATGGATGAAACAAAAGGAAAAGACTTAAGAGAAAATATCAAGGATTTAAATGTTAAAATAGTTACTGGAATGGAAGGATTAATAGAGTGTGCAACTCACCCATTATCAAATATGGTTGTAACTGCAGTAGTGGGAATGATTGGGATTTTACCAACAATTGAAGCCATCAAGGCTAAAAAAGATATAGCTCTTGCCAACAAAGAGACCCTAGTGACTGCAGGTCATATAATTATGCCTCTTATAAAAGAATATGGGGTTCATTTATATCCAGTAGATAGTGAACATTCTGCTATATTTCAAGCCATTAATGGAGAGAATGATAATGAGATTAGTAGAATTATACTAACGGCTTCAGGTGGGCCTTTTAGAGGAAAAACAAAGGAAGAACTAGAACATGTTACTTTAGTAGATGCTCTTAATCATCCTAATTGGTCAATGGGACAAAAAATAACCATTGATTCTTCAACCTTGATAAACAAAGGATTAGAAGTCCTTGAGGCAAAATGGTTATTTGACGTAGGATTTGACCAAATTGAAGTGGTTATTCAACCACAAAGCATCATTCACTCTGCTGTAGAATTTATTGATGGAAGTATAATGGCACAAATGGGAACACCTGATATGCGTTTGCCAATTCAGTATGCTATTTATTATCCAGAAAGAAAGAGCCTTGGTGGTGATAGAATTAATTTCTATGAATTAGGCAAACTTGACTTTGAAGAGCCTGATTATGAAACATTTCCAGGACTAGGATTAGCTTATGAGGTTGGGAAAATAGGTGGATCTATGCCTACTGTTTATAATGCAGCCAATGAAATTGCTGTAGATAAATTCCTTAATAACAAAATACAATATTTAGATATAGCTAGATTAATTAAGTCAGCTATAGGCGACCATAAGTTAATTGAGAATCCTACAATTTCTCAAATTCTTAATTGTGAACAAGAAATATATTATTATATAAACTCTCTTATATAAAAGTAAGAGATAGAAAAAGAATAGAAAGCAAAATTTTTGGAGGTCCAAGAATATGAATATAATCGTAGCTTTAATAATATTTGGTATTATTATCTTAATACATGAATTTGGTCATTTTTTATTAGCAAAACTTAATGGAATCTTTGTAACTGAATTTTCCTTAGGTATGGGAAGAAGATTAATTAGTTTTGTGCCAAGTAAAAATGGATATAAATTCAGGGGATTTCTATCAGAAGATGAATTTGATAACACTGAAGAAATGCGTCAAAATACAGTTTACTCATTAAAATTACTACCCTTTGGTGGCTCATGTATGATGCTTGGTGAGGATGAGAATCTTGATGATGATAGGGCATTTAATAAAAAGTCAGTATGGGCAAGGATAGCAGTAGTTTTTGCTGGTGCCTTTTTTAACTTTATACTAGCTTTTATTTTATCTATAGTTGTGATAGGGATAATTGGATATGACCCAGCAACTATAACCCATGTGGCAAGGGGATCTGCTGCTGAAGAGGCTGGCTTACAAGAAGGAGATACGATTACTAAAATTAATAATAATAATATATCCATAAGTAGAGATGCAGATACACATTTTCTGTTTAATAAATTAAATGAAGACAAAGTTAAGATTACTTATGAACGGGATGGAGAAAAATATTCGACTTCACTAAATCCTCAATATAAGGAAAATTATATTTTGGGATTTTCATATATGCCGGATTCTGTTCCAGCACAAATCAATACTCTTGTGGAGGAATATCCCATGGATGAGGCAGGCCTTATAATAGGGGACATAATTACTAGTATTAATGGAGTAACTATTGAATCTGGTGAGGGTCTAACTAACTATTTAGACCAAAACCCTCTTTCCAATGATCTTGTTGAATTAACATATACTAGAGACAATGAATTACATAGTGTCTCATTAACGCCTGAATACTCAGGTGAGGGATATGTGCTAGGTTACGACATAAAATATGGATATGTAAAAGCTAATCCTCTTGAAATAATAAAATACAGCCTTGTGGAAATACAGTATAATATTTCGGTTGCTATGCAAAGTCTTGGACTACTATTGACTGGTCAAGTAGGTGCTAATGATGTTGCAGGCCCAGTAGGTATTGTAAATATTATAGGTGACACTTATGAAGCTAGTAAAGCAAGTGGTGGACTTATAGTATTTATAAACCTTGCAAGTTTAACTATTATGTTAAGTGCCAACGTAGGAATAATAAATCTACTTCCACTTCCTGCTTTAGATGGAGGAAGATTAGTATTTCTATTTTTAGAAGCCATTAGAAAGAAACCAATTCCAGCAGAAAAAGAAGGAATGGTCCATTTCATTGGAATCATGGCCCTAATGGCCCTTATGGTACTAGTAATATTTAATGATATTAAAAGATTGTTTATAAAGTAAGGAAGTGCTTTAATGGATAAATTAAGAGAAAACACAAAAGAAGTAAGGATTGCTAACAAAGTAATAGGTGGCAATAATCCAGTACTTATTCAATCTATGACCAATACAAAAACTGAAAATATAAAAGAAACTGTTAATCAGATCAAAGGGCTTGAGGCTGTAGGATGTGATATTATTCGTTGTGCTGTACCAACTATGGAAGCAGCCAAGGCTTTTAAAGAAATAAAAAGACAAATCAGTATTCCATTAGTTGCAGATATTCATTTTGATTATCGACTTGCTATTGCAGCCATGGAAAACGGGGCTGATAAAATACGGATTAATCCAGGTAATATTGGTAGTAATGAAAAAGTACAAGAGATTATTAATGTTGCAAAAGATAAGAATATTCCAATTAGGGTTGGGGTTAATAGTGGTTCCCTTGAAAAACAAATAAAAGCAAAATATGGCGGTGTTACACCTGAGGGACTAGTTGAAAGTGCCCTTCAAAATGTGAAATTAATAGAGGATATGGGTTATGATAACTTAGTTATAAGTATTAAGTCATCTGACGTATTAATGTGTATTGAAGCTCATAAGTTGATTGCTAAAAGGACAAACTATCCCCTTCATGTTGGAATTACAGAAGCAGGGACTCCATATGCAGGTAATATTAAGTCTGCTGTAGGTTTAGGAATCATTCTTTATGAAGGCATAGGTAATACTATTCGCGTTTCGTTATCAGGTGATCCCAAAGAAGAAATCAAATCTGCTAAGTTAATACTTAAAAACCTTGGACTTCGTAAGGGAGGGGTTGATTTAATATCATGCCCTACATGTGGAAGAACACAAATTGACTTAATTACTCTAGCCAATGATGTAGAAGAAATGACACAAGACATTGATCTTGATGTTAAAGTTGCAGTTATGGGTTGTGTAGTTAATGGACCAGGAGAAGCAAAGGAAGCAGATATTGGTATAGCAGGAGGCAAAGGTCAAGGACTAATTATAAAGAAAGGCGAAATTATAAAAAAAGTACCAGAAGATAAGCTGCTAAGTACTCTTAGAGAAGAATTGATGAAGATGAAAGAGGGATAATAATGAGTAATGATTGTAAGTTATTATTTTTTGATGTTTTTGATGAACTAAAAATATCAAAAGGCATTCACCAATTATTTGAAGGGGTTTTAGTTGAGAGAGTAATTGCTTCAAAAGCAAAGTCCAGCCTGAGAATTTTTATAAAAAGCCATCATTTAATTAGTAATAAAAAAATTAAAACCGTAGAATATCAATTACATAAACAACTTTTTCCCACTTTATCAGTTACCTTATTAGAATCTTATGAACTATCATCACAATATTCTCCTAAAAAGCTGATGGAAATATATAAAGATAGTCTATTAGATGAGGTTAAAGAAAGAAGTATACTTGAGTATAATATTTTAAAACATTCACAGATAGATTATTA
This sequence comes from uncultured Lachnospiraceae bacterium, assembly GCA_964618775.1. Classification (GTDB taxonomy): domain Bacteria; phylum Bacillota; class Clostridia; order Lachnospirales; family Lachnospiraceae; genus JAAYRG01. The sequence goes on from CAZUDG010000035.1 coordinate 9,683, forward strand.
CGATGGTGACACATTTTGCTTTAATGTAGAAGATAATTTTCTTTATAAGAAAGTATGTAGCGACTTCGCCAATTATCTTATTTATATATTTAAGAATAGGTTTGATTATGATATAAAAATAAAGTTTAAATTTTATCTACCTAGTGAAGAGAATGTAGATAATGAGCCAAGATGCGTTAGTATAGAAGAGATGAATAGTAATATTTCAGGTATGTCTGATGTTTCCATTGATTCTACTAGTGTAGAAAGTGCGAAAAACAATATAAATTCTGAAAAACTTGCTTCTAAAAATGATAACTCAAGTAATAATAAACAATTTAAAGCTGAAAATGTTAGGCCTTCTTATCTTAGAAACACCAAAGACCCAGATGTGTTTTATGGTAAAGGATTTGATGGTGATCATACGAGGATTAAAGATATTCAAGATGAAATTGGTCAAGTAATTGTCAGAGGTAAGATTCTAAACATTGATACAATGGATATCCGTAATGAAAAAACAATTGTAATGTTTTCAATGACAGACTTTACTGACTCAATTCGTGGTAAAGTTTTCATAAAAACTGATGAAGTTCCAATTCTTCTTAAGTCTATTAAAAAGGGGAATTATATGCGGCTAAATGCTATAGCCCGTTATGACAAATATGATAAGGAAATTACCCTTTCTTCTATATCTGGGATGAAAACTATTCCTGATTTTTCTGAAATAAAGCAAGATAATAGCGAAGAAAAAAGAGTGGAGCTTCACGCCCATACTACCATGAGCGATATGGATGCAGTTGTTGGTGTAAAAGACTTAATAAAAAGGGCTTTTGAATGGGGTCACCCAGCTGTTGCTATAACAGATCACGGTGTTGTTCAGTCCTTTCCAGAAGCGCCATTTGCATTAAATAAAAAAGATTACCCAGAGTCTGAGTGGGAAAGGTTAAAAAAATTTAAGGTTATATATGGTGTTGAGGCATATCTAGTTGATGATGTAAAATCAGTAACTACAGACTCTAAAAATCAGAGTCTAAGTGATACATACATTGTGTTTGATATTGAGACAACAGGATTTAGTCCTAAAAAAGATAGAATTATTGAAATAGGTGCAGTAAAGATTGACAATGGAATTATTACTGATAGATATAATAGTTTGGTTAATCCTAAAACACCTATTCCATTTCATATAGAAAAATTAACTGGTATTAGCGATAATATGGTCATTGAAGCACCAACAATAGATAAAGTTCTTCCAGAATTTTTGGAATTTTGTAATGATAGTGTTTTGGTTGCACACAATGCATCCTTTGATATAAGCTTTATTGCAGAAAATGCAGAGAAACAAGGCATAGAACTTGATTATACAGTTGTTGATACAGTTGGGCTTGCAAGACTTTTGATAGCTGATTTAAGTCGATATACACTTAATAATCTAGCCAAACATTTTAAGATATCTCTAGAGAATCATCATAGGGCAGTAGATGACGCTAGTGCGACAGCAGAGATATTTTTAAAACTTACCTCTATGTTAAAAGAAAAAGGTGTTTCTAATCTAGATGATATAGATTCTCTTAATATAATGTCAAATGAAGTTATTAAGAAAATGCCTACATACCACTCAATTATATTAGCAAAAAATGAAACCGGAAGAGTTAACCTATATAAACTGATTTCTGCATCCCATATTGATTATTATAGTAAGAGACCTAGAATTCCTAAAAGTGTATATCTAGAGCATAAAGAGGGACTAATGATAGGTTCAGCTTGTGAAGCTGGTGAGTTATATCAAGCTGTATTAAATCATCGAACTCCTGCTGAGATAGATCGTTTAGCAAGATTTTATGATTATTTTGAAATACAACCCTTAGCAAACAACAATTTTATGATAGATAATGATAGATATGATATTAAATCGAATGAAGATTTACGTGAAATCAATCTTAAAATAGTTGAACTTGGGGATGAATATAATAAACCTGTTGTGGCAACATGTGATGTTCATTTTCTAGACCCAGAAGATGAGCTTTATAGAAGAATAATAATGACAGGAAAAGGGTTTAAAGATGCTGATAATCAGCCTCCCCTATATTTTAGAACAACAAATGAAATGCTTGATGAGTTTAATTATTTAGGTAGAGATAAAGCAAGAGAGGTAGTAATAACTAATACTAATAAAATAGCTAGTCAGATAGATTATGTGGCTCCTGTTAAACCAGATAAGTATCCTCCAGTTATTGAAAACTCAGATAAAATGCTTCGTGATACATGTTTTGAAAAGGCTCATTCAATGTATGGACCTGATCTACCTAATGCAGTTGAAGAAAGATTAGAAAAAGAGTTGAATTCTATAATTAGTAATGGCTATGCTGTTATGTACATAATTGCCCAAAAACTTGTTCTTAAATCTAATGAAGAAGGGTATTTAGTAGGTTCAAGGGGTTCAGTAGGATCTTCCTTAGTTGCAACAATGGCAGATATTACAGAAGTAAACCCGCTACCAGCCCATTATTACTGTCCATCTTGTTATTATAGTGACTTCGATTCTGATGATGTTAAGCAATATTTAGGTATGTCAGGCTATGATATGCCAGATAAAGATTGCCCAGGTTGTGGTAATCCATTAAAGAAAGACGGTCATGATATACCTTTTGAAACTTTTTTAGGTTTTAAGGGCGATAAAGAACCAGATATAGACTTAAACTTTTCTGGTGTTTACCAAGCAAGAGCCCATCAATACACGGAGGAGCTTTTTGGTAAAGGACATACTTTCAGAGCTGGAACAATTGGTACTATGGCGGAAAAAACCGCATTTGGTTATGTGTATAATTATTATGAGGAACGGGGGATTCCAAAAAGAAGGGCAGAGATAGATCGTATAATTTCAGGATGTGTAGGTGTAAGGCGAACAACAGGACAGCATCCAGGAGGAATTATCGTCTTGCCTCATGGAGAAGATATTAATTCTTTTACCCCAGTACAAAGACCTGCCAATGATATGAAAACAAGCGTTATAACAACACATTTTGATTATCACTCCATAGATCACAACTTATTAAAACTAGACTTACTTGGCCATGATGATCCTACAATGATAAAAATGTTAGAGGATTTAACAGGTATAGACCCACTTTATATAAAATTTGATGATGAAAAAGTTTTATCTTTGTTTACAAGTAATAAAGCCCTTGAAATTAAGAGTGGTGATTCAAATGGAACTGATCTTGGTTCCCTTGGAGTTCCTGAATTTGGTACAGAATTTGTTATGCAAATGCTTAGGGATACAAAGCCAACAACATTTTCAGAGTTAGCAAGAATTTCTGGATTATCTCATGGTACTGACGTATGGCTAAATAATGCACAGATCCTAATAGCTGAAGGAAAGTGTACATTATCAACAGCAATCTGTACAAGGGATGATATAATGACTTATCTGATTAATAAAGGTGTAGAAAGTAGTATGGCCTTTAATATAATGGAGTTTGTTCGTAAGGGCAGGGGAGTCACTCCTGATATGGAAGAATCCATGAAAGAAGCCGAGGTCCCAGATTGGTACATTTGGTCCTGTAAAAGAATAAAATACATGTTCCCTAAAGCTCATGCAGTAGCATATGTGATGATGGCTTTTAGAATAGCATATTTTAAAGTATATTATCCTCTGGCTTATTATGCAGCCTATTATAGTATTAGAGCAACGGCCTTTGACTATGAAATGATGTGTCAAGGAAAAGACCGAGTAGATATGTTAATTAAGGACTATAACAAAAGAAACAATGAGCTCACTAAGAAAGAACAAGATACACTTAGAGATATGAAAATTGTCCAAGAAATGTATGGAAGAGGATATGGTTTTATCCCTCTTGATGTTTATAGTGCAAAAGCTTCTGAATTTCAAATCGTAGAAGGTAAAATTATGCCAGCACTTAAGTCCCTTGATGGGCTAGGAGAAAAGGCAGCAGATGCAGTTGTAGAGGCTGCACAAGGAGAGCTATTTACTTCTCTAGAAGATTTCAAGAGCAGAACAAAGGTAAGTGGTACAGTTATAGAAACAATGGATAGATTAGGCTTGTTAGGTGAATTACCTCAGTCAGATCAAATGTCTATATTAGACTTTTTAAACGAATAGTTCAGATAAAAAGCTATAATGCAAAAGCAGAAATAAAAAAAGTCGCTTTCAAGACCTTGAAAGTGACTTTTTATATTTATATTTAACAGCTCGTAGGGGACTCGAACCCCTGATTCCGCCGTGAGAGGGCAGCGTCTTGACCTCTTGACCAACGAGCCATAATAACAAAAACAATTTTACAATATTTTTGAAAGAAATGCAACAAGAATCTTTAAATATTTAATTTATTATATATTAAAGGAAAAGAATATCTAGCATATATAAAAAATGTTATAATAATATTTAACAAAAGTGGTGCTATAAATAATAAGATTATTTCCAGAGTTGGAAGATATTCTAAGATTAAGTATAAAAAAAGATACCTTCTATCAAAAAACTAATTTATATGTATAAATATTAAGATTGATAATGTTTTATCAGGGTAACCTTCAACAAATAAAAAGCTAAAGTTAATTTAATTTTAGCCAAGATTCTGACTGAAATTTAAACTTCTCACCAGAAACATAAAGGTTAGAAAAACAACATTCATTATATATTGACTTATCACTACTATTAAGTTAAAATTAGAGGTGGATCAATCCATACTAATTCACTGGGAATTCAATATAAGAATTAATTAAATAAAGATATAATCAATTATTTTATTATATCTTTATTATTTATGTAATAGTAGATAATTTAAGGAGGAAAGTGTTTAATGAGACAAAGTATGAGAGAAGAATGGTATGATTTCGAACCTGGAAGTTGGATATCAGAAATTAATGTTAGAAGCTTTATACAACATAACTATACACCATATGAGGGGGACGATTCATTTTTACTTGGACCTACTAAGAGAACCCTTAAGCTTTGGGATGAAGTACTAGAATTAATGAAAGAGGAAAATAAAAAAGGTATTATTGATGCTGAAACAAGAATGCCTTCTACAATTACAACATTTGGACCTGGTTATATAGACAAAGAGAATGAAGTAATAGTAGGTTTTCAAACTAACAAACCACTAAAAAGAGGAATTATGCCTAATGGTGGTATTCGCGTAGTTAGAAATGCACTTGAATCATATGGATATAAACTGGATGAACATACAGAAGAAGTATATAGAAACAGAAAAACCCATAATGAAGGTGTTTTTGATGCATACACATCAGCTATGAGAAAGGCACGCCACTCTGGTATAATTACAGGCCTTCCTGATGCTTATGGTAGAGGTCGTATTATTGGTGATTATAGAAGAGTTGCATTATATGGAATAGATTTCTTGATAGAAGAAAGACAAGAACAAAAAAGATTACTAGAAATCCCAGTATTGCAATCACCAGATATAAGACTAAGAGAAGAAATATCTGAACAAATCAAATCTCTTAAAGAATTAAAAGACATGGCGGCTGGTTACGGTTATGATATATCTCTTCCAGCTAAAAACTCTTTTGAAGCAACACAATGGACATATTTTGCTTATCTAGGAGCAATAAAAGAGCAAGACGGTGCTGCTATGAGTTTAGGACGTGTTACTACATTTTTAGATATTTATTATGAAAGAGATTTAAAAAATAATTTGATTACTGAAGAAGAAATCCAAGAACTCATGGATCAATTTGTAATGAAGCTTAGAATGGTTAGATTCTTAAGAACTCCAGAATATAATGATTTATTCTCTGGTGACCCTACTTGGGTAACTGAGGCTATCGGTGGAATGGGACTTGATGGAAGAACTCTTGTTACTAAAAGTAGTTTCCGTATCCTTCATACTTTATATAATTTAGGACCAGCACCTGAGCCAAACCTTACTGTTTTATGGTCTGTTAATTTACCTAAATACTTTAAAGACTACTGTGCAAAGATTTCAATTGATACAAGCTCTATTCAATATGAGAGTGACGATATAATGAGAAATGTTTGGGGCGATGATTATGGTATAGCATGCTGTGTTTCTGCAATGAGACTTGGTAAACAAATGCAGTTCTTTGGGGCTAGAGCTAACCTTGGTAAAGCTTTATTATATGCTATTAATGGTGGTAAAGATGAAATATCTGGAGACCAAATAGGACCTAAATTTGCACCAATAACAGGTGAATATTTAGACTATGATGAAATAGTTGAAAAATTTGACCAAGTATTGGATTGGTTATCTGAATTATATATAAACACATTAAATGTTATTCATTACATGCATGACAAGTATAATTATGAAAAACTACAAATGGCCCTACATGATATAGATGTAGACCGTACAGAGGCATGTGGTATTGCTGGACTTTCAGTTGTTGCAGACTCCTTATCAGCTATAAAACATTCAAAGGTTAAAATTATTAGAAATGAAGAAGGACTGGCTGTTGATTATGAAGTAGAAGGAGATTATCCTGCATTTGGTAATAATGATGATAGGGTTGACCAGTTAGCAGTAGAGATTACTGAAAACTTTATGAATAAGCTTCGTAAGGTTAAGTCCTATAGAGATGCAAAACACACATTATCTATCTTAACTATCACTTCTAATGTTGTGTATGGTAAAAAGACAGGATCTACACCAGATGGTAGAAAGAAAGGCGAAGCATTTGCTCCAGGTGCAAACCCAATGCATGGAAGAGATAAAAATGGTGCTATAGCTTCTATGGCTTCAGTTGCCAAATTACCATATCGCCATGCTGAGGATGGTATATCTTATACATTTTCAATTGTACCAAACTCTTTAGGAAAAGGTTTAGAAGAAAGAACAGATAATTTAGTTGGCTTATTGGATGGATACATTAAGGATGGTGGCCATCATATTAATGTTAACGTATTTGATAGAGAGACATTAATTGACGCTATGGACCATCCGGAAAAATATCCTCAACTTACTATCCGTGTTTCAGGATATGCTGTAAACTTCGTTAAACTGAACCGTGAACAACAACTTGACGTAATCAATAGGACTTTCCACGAAAGATAAGAGGGTGATGGCAATGAATGTAACAGGTAGAGTACATTCTTTTGAAACTTTAGGCACAGTAGATGGGCCTGGAATTAGATTTGTAGTATTTATGCAAGGATGTCCGCTGCGCTGTCAGTATTGTCATAATCCAGATACCTGGGATAGCACTGTAGGTGAAGAGTATACAGTTAATGATTTAATATTTGAAATAAGAAAGTATAAAACATATATGGAGGCTTCTGGTGGAGGGGTGACCTTCACTGGAGGAGATCCACTTTTACATGCTGAATTTTTAGTTCAAGTAGCTAAGAAATGCAAAGAAGAAGGAATTTCTATTACCATAGACACTTCAGGATTTCTACTTTCTGACAAAGTAAAAGAGCTTTATAAATATGTTGATTTAGTATTATTAGATATCAAAAGCTTTGATAGTGCTGTTTATAAAACAGTAACTGGTAGAAATATAGACCCAACTTTAAAAACCTTAGATTACCTAAGAGAAGAAGATATTGAAGTATGGATTAGATATGTTGTGGTGCCAGATTTGACAGATAATTTGGATAACATAAAAGCCTTATCTAACCATTTGGATAATTACCCCAATATAAGTAGAATTGAGCCTTTGGCCTTTCACAAGATGGGGGAATATAAGTGGGAAGAAATGGGAGAAGAGTATAAACTTGCTGACACAAAAGAACCAGAAAAAGAATTAATGGAACAAGTTAGAGATATACTTGCAACAAATGGCAAAAAAGTTGTTATAAACACATGATAGGAGGCACAATTTGCTACTAGAACTTGCTAGTAAAAGATATTCCCTTAGAAAATTTCAAGATAAACAAGTGGAAAAGGAAAAACTAGAAAAGGTTATTGAAGC
>CAZUDG010000035.1:17675-18762 GCA_964618775.1 uncultured Lachnospiraceae bacterium
ACAGATCAAGGATTAGGAACATGTATTGTTTGCAATTTTGATACCGATAATCTACATGACTTGTTGGCCTTACCATCCCATATGGAAGCTATAGCAATGTTACCTATAGGATATCCAGTAAGAGATGATTTTCCTGAAAAGAAAAGAAATGATTTAGAGCAAATTGTTGTTTGGGAAGAATAATTATTTTATAATAATAATAAAATATTAAAATATTAAAATAATAAGATATTAGAATAATATTTGCTCCGAAAAACCTACAGTTTTTCGGAGCTTTTGCAAGTTAATGCATAAATATTTGATACATAAAAACTTGATACATAAAATATATTTGAAATTAAAGATATTCTATAATATACTTTTATAATTAGTATATTATAATACGATATGATGAAAATGGCTTCTAAGGAGAACTAAATGACTACATTAATATTTATTGAATTGTTTTTAATTGGGATAGGAGTTTCTATGGATGCCTTTGCAGTGGCAATATGTAAAGGGCTTTCATTTAAAAAATACAATATTAAAAGCTCATTAATAGTTGCTTTATATTTTGGAATATTTCAAGCTGCTATGCCTTTAATAGGTTATATGCTAGGACTACAATTCCAAGATAGTATAGAAAGTATAGATCATTGGATAGCTTTTATATTACTTGCTATAATTGGACTTAATATGATTAAAGAAGGAAGAAAATCTGATAATTGTAATTGTTGTGATGAACAAGTTACTAATACAATTTCTAATGTAGAGGCAACAGACTCTTCCCTTAGTTTTAAAACAATGAGTGCTTTAGCGATTGCTACAAGTATTGATGCTTTGGCAGTAGGGGTAACTTTTGCCTTTTTAAGAATCGATATATTGCCGGCAATAGTTATTATAGGACTTGTCACATTTGTTACTTCTTTTATTGGTGTTAAAATTGGTAGTGTCTTTGGTAGTAAATATAAGTCTAAGGCAGAAATTTTTGGTGGCATTATATTAATAATAATTGCCTTTAATATCTTGTTTGAACACTTAGGCTTTATCAATTTTTAATTAATTGACAAACAATTGAATCATTAATATAATTGGTTATTAGTAATGT
>CAZUDG010000036.1:0-18591 GCA_964618775.1 uncultured Lachnospiraceae bacterium
CGTTGCCATAGAACGCAAAAGTCACCCTTATTTTGTTGTTCATGCCAGGTTCCTATTGCTAGGAATAGAGTTTCGCAAATGATTATAAAAAATCAATCTTGAAAGGAGAACTATGTCGGAAAAAGTAAATTTTGGAATAATTGGAACTTCTGTTATAACAGAAAAATTTCTAGATGCCGCAAAAGATGTTCCCGAGTTTAATCTCAAGGGGGTCTATTCAAGAGGTATTAAAAAGGCAGAAAGATTTGGTGAGAAGTATGGAGCAGAATTATTTTTTGATGATGTGGATGAAATGGCATCCTCTAAAGAAATTCAAGCAATATATATAGCCTCTCCAACAGCATTACATGCAAGGCACACTTTGCAATGCCTAAAGCATAAAAAACATGTGATTTGTGAGAAGCCCTTCGCCTCAAATTATCGTGAAGTAGAATCTATGATTAAAGCAGCCAAAGAAAATAATGTTGTATTAATGGAAGCAATGAAAACTACCCTTACCCCTAATTATAGATGGATAAAAGAACATCTAGAAGAAATCGGACCAATAAGGCGATATTTTGGTAACTTTTGCAAACGCTCTTCTAGATATGAAAATTATAAAAATGGTATTATAGAGAATGCTTTTAAACTTGAGCTATCCAATGGAAGTTTAATGGATATTGGAGTATATTGCATTTATCCTATGGTGGACTTTTTTGGACTTCCAAATGCTATTAAAGCACAAGCCTTGTTCCTTAGCACAGGTGTAGATGGTTCAGGAACTGTAATGGCAGAATATAATCATATGGAAGGAGTAATACATCATTCAAAAATGGTAGATTCCCATGGTCCTTCAGAAATTCAAGGAGAACTTGGAAGTATTATTATAGGTAGTATGGATTATTTTACTAATGTTAAAATTCAATTTCTAGACGGACGGACTAAGGAATCTCCTTGTGTTCAAAAAGATAATGTCATGTACTATGAAATAGTAGAAATGATATCTTTAATTAAATCTAACAAATTGGAATCTGATATTAATTCTCATACAAATTGTTAAAATACAATCAAGTTGCTAGATGAATCAAGAAGTCAGATTGGTCTAAAATATCCAGCAGATAAGATAGAAACATAATAATAAAAGCTGTTCAGTTATAGGAGAAAAAGTTATGGCAAAATATAAAATGTTACCTGAAAGAAAAAACTTACATGGAGTACTTGATCCAAATATTTCTCCTGCTTTAAAGGTAAAATCAGGAGATACAATTACTATATCAACTCTAGACCCTGATTGGCGTATAGAAAAGCCCACTGGTAATCCACCTAAGTCAGAGTACTATCCCAGAATTAAAGGATACGATGATGGACAGGCACTTACAGGTCCTGTATATGTCGAGGGAGCTTCTGTAGGTAAATCGCTTAAAGTCGAAATTGGTAATATAATTACTGACAATTGGGGATGGAGTAACGTGGGAATTGGTGATAAAGAACATTTAGAACGACTAGGATTTAGTGGAGAAGAGTACTTTTCCTTGTGGGACTTAGATGTAGAGAACAAAATATGTAGAAGTGATAAGGGAATAGAAGTAGAAATGAATCCCTTCCCAGGTGTATTAGCAGTAGCACCAAAAGGAAATGAAAAGGTTAGGACTCATTTACCTGGTAGTCATGGTGGAAATATGGATTGTAAGGAGTTTGGATCAGGAACAGTTGTATATTTGCCCATATATCATGAAGGGGCCTTATTTTCAATTGGAGATGGACATGCTGCACAAGGAGACGGTGAATCTGGTGGAACAGCTGTAGAAACTCCTTTTAAAGAAATTGAAATAACTTTATCAGTTGCCGATTTTATAATTGACAGTCCAGTTGCTTATAATGAAAAAGGTTGGATTACCTTTGGGCTTGATCAAGACCTAACAAAAGCAACATATCAAGCATTAAAAAACATGAGATTGCTTTTGATGAAACAATTTGGTATGGAAGAAAAAGCTGCAATGACACTATGTAGTGTTGCAGGAGACTTACATATTACTCAAATTGTTAATGGAATAAAAGGAGTTCATCTTATACTGAATGATTTTGCTTACAATATTTAAGATATTAGATACAATGGAATTAGATACAGGAGGACTTTTATGTATTCATTACTACTTGTGATTATTTATGTTGCATTTATAAGTTTAGGCTTACCTGATTCTCTACTTGGAGCTGGTTGGCCAGTTATGCACCAAGAATTAAATGTATCAACTTCTTATGCAGGCATAATTACAATTGTAATCTCTTTAGGCACAATCTTTTCTAGTATTATGTCTGATAGATTAACTAAAAAACTTGGAACAGGCCTAGTGACTGCAGTTAGCGTATCGATGACAGCAGTTGCTATGTTTGGATTTTCGTTTTCTAATTCATTTATATTTCTTGTTTTATGGGCAATACCTTATGGACTTGGTGCTGGAGCAGTAGATGCAGCACTTAATAACTATGTAGCTATAAATTATGCATCAGCACATATGAACTGGTTACACTGTTTTTGGGGAATAGGAGCTTCAGTTAGCCCGTATATCATGAGTTATGCTCTAGGAGGAGGGCACGGCTGGCAGGGAGGATACAAATTTGTTGGAATTTTGCAGGTAATTATTACATTGATACTTTTTCTAAGCCTACCCCTGTGGACAAAAAACGATATTAATCAAAATAATGATTCGAAGCATCTTTCTATTAAAGAAGTTATAGATATTAAAGGTGTTAAATATATTTTAGTTATATTTTTTGGATATAATGCGCTTGAAAGTACTACTGGATTATGGGCAAGTAGCTACTTAGTCGAATTTAGAGGTGTTGAAGTAGAATTAGCTGCTAGGTTTGCATCGCTCTTTTTTATAGGAATAACAGTTGGACGTTTTATATCTGGTCTTATATCTGAAAAGATGGGAGATAAACGACTTATAAAATATGGCCTATTAACTGCTACAGCTGGCATTATTTTAATAATGATTCCTATAAGTAACAATTTATTTGCACTCATAGGTATAATTGTTATAGGTTTCGGGTGTGCACCTGTTTATCCTTCGATTATTCATGCAATACCTGTACATTATGGACCAGAAAAATCTCAGGCTATTATTGGAGTACAGATGGCAAGTGCCTTTGTGGGTAGTATTATTATGCCACCATTTTTTGGATGGCTTGCTGGTATAACAACAATTGGCCTATATCCATTTTATTTATTATTAATAGTTTCAGTAATGATAGTAGTAGCAAGTAAATTAAATAAAATAGTTAGAATGTGAGGGGAATCATGGGAACAAAGGGAAGAAATAATCTAAAAAACAATAAAAGATTTGATGTAGTATCATTAGGAGAACTATTGATTGACTTTACAGGTAGTGGAATGTCTCCTCAGGGAAATCCATTATTTGAAGCTAATCCAGGTGGTGCAGTATGTAATGTATTGTCAATGCTACAGAATTTTGGAAAGAGTACAGCGTTTATCGGAAAAGTAGGTCAAGACCAATTTGGAAAAACATTAGAGAAAACAATTAAAGAAGTTGGAATAAATGCGGAAGGTCTAGTTTTTGATGATCAAGTTAACACTACCTTAGTTTTTGTTCATACAGCAGAAGATGGAGATAGAGATTTTTCTTTCTATAGAAAACCTGGAGCTGACATGATGCTAAGAGCAGATGAGGTTAGGGAGGATATAATACAAGAATCAAAGATATTTAATTTTGGAACCCTCTCTATGACCAATGAAGAAGTGGAAGAAGCTACTAAAAAAGGAATAGAAATTGCAAAAAGGGCAGGTCTTATAATTGCATTAGATCCTAATTTAAGACCACCGGTTTGGGATAATCTTGATAAGGCAAGAGAGAAAATTATATATGGTATTTCACAATGTGATGTGCTGAAAATATCAGAAGATGAGTTAGAGTTTGTTACTGGTGAAAAAGATATAGATAAGGGAGTTAAGCTGCTAAGGGGCATCAAAGAGGTGGAATTAATTTGTGTTACACTCGGGAAGCTTGGAAGTGTGGCTTACTATAAGGATATGTCTCTACATGTACCTGGATATATTAGGGAGAATACTGTAGAAACTACAGGTGCAGGTGATACTTTCTGGGGAAGTATCCTAAACTATATTCTTGACCATGGATTGTCTGATTTGTCTGAGGATAACTTAAGAGAAATGCTAAAAGTTGCAAACGCAGCGGCATCTATTATTACTACGAGAAAAGGTGCTCTTAGAGTTATGCCAACGAAAGATGAAATTCAAAGCTTGATTAATAAGATATAATTTTAGTTTCATATACATATATTTATAAAATTATGAAGGAGAATAGTATTATATATGTATATAAATTATATTCAGATATGCTAGAAAATTAGAAATAAAACATTACAACTATATGAATAAATATACAAAGATATAATAATTAATATACCTTTTATATTAACTAAATTTTAATATTATGATATTAATAGAGTAATGAGTTGGTTCTGAAACTGGCATTGTTTCAAAGGTATAAGGATGTTTATGCTAAACTAACTGATATATATAAAAAATATCTTTACATATTATTTCTAAAGGTGTAAAATGTATATAATAAATAAATATACAAGGAGTAATCAAATGAAAAAAAACATACTTATAATTGGAGCCGCTGGACGTGATTTCCACAACTTCAATACATGTTATCGTAATAATGAAAACTATAATGTTATGGCTTTTACAGCTGCACAAATACCTGATATAGATGGTAGAAAATATCCAGCAGAATTAGCAGGAGATTTATATCCTGATGGAATTCCAATATATTCCCAAGACCAATTAGCAGAACTAATTAAAGAGCTTGAAGTAGATGAGTGTGTTTTTGCCTACAGTGATGTTAATTATCAAGATATAATGGGGATTTCTGCAATTGTTAATGCTGCAGGAGCAGACTTTACTCTACTTGGACCTAAAAACACTTCAATAAAAAGTACAAAACCGGTAATTTCAGTTTGTGCTGTTCGTACTGGAGCTGGTAAAAGCCAAACATCAAGAAAAGTTATTGAATTATTAATGGAGAATGATCTTAAAGTTATAGCGGTTAGACATCCTATGCCTTATGGTGACTTGAATGCACAAAGAGTTCAGAGATTTGCTACTGTAGAGGATTTAAAGAAACACAAATGTACAATTGAAGAAATGGAAGAATATGAACCTCATGTAGAACGTGGGAATATTATATATGCTGGGGTAGATTATGAAGATATACTACGTGCAGCGGAAAATGATCCAGATGGTTGTGATGTAGTCCTTTGGGATGGGGGGAATAATGACTTTTCATTCTATGATGCAGACCTTTCTATTACGATAGTAGACCCACATCGTCCAGGTCACGAACTAAGTTATTATCCTGGGGAAGTTTCTTTGAGAGTTGCTGATGTAGCAGTAATTAACAAGGTTGATAGTGCTAGCCAAGAAAACATTAAAATAGTGGAAGAGAATATTAAAAAGGTTAACCCAGAGGCTAAGATTATAAAAGCAGACTCTAAGATCACTGTGGATAATCCAGATTTAATTAAAGGCAAAAAAGTTTTAATTGTTGAAGATGGCCCTACTTTAACTCATGGGGAAATGAAACTAGGTGCCGGAACAGTGGCAGCTGAAAGATTTGGAGCAGGTGAGATTGTTGACCCTCGTCCATATGTGGTAGGAAAGCTAAAAGACACATTTGATATTTACCCTAACATTGGTAAACTTCTACCTGCTATGGGATATGGAGAACAACAATTAAAAGACCTTGAAGAGACTATTAACAAGACAGATTGTGAGGCAGTAATTATTGGTACTCCAATTGATTTAACCAGGGTTATTAATATTAATAAGCCTTATACCCGTGTACATTATGAACTTGATGAAATCTCAAGCCCAAACCTTGAAGATATTATAGGAGATTTTATTAAAGAGCATAATTTGGTAAAATAGGCTATAATGTAATCTAGAGAACTTAATTATATATTTATTTAGTAATGTAGAAAGGGGTAAGTATGCAGAATTTTAGTTTTTATAGTCCAACATATTTTGTGTTTGGTAAGGAAAAAGAAAATGAAACAGGTCATTATGTTAAAAAGTTTGGGGGAACTAAGGTTTTAATTCATTATGGTGGAAGTTCTGCTCTAAAATCAGGTTTAATTGACCGGGTAAAAGCATCTTTGAACAAAGAGGGAATTGAATATGTAGATTTAGGTGGTGTTCAGCCTAATCCTAGAGATGGTCTAGTATATGAAGGAATTGATTTATGTAGAAAAGAAGGAATTGATTTTATACTTGCAGTAGGTGGAGGAAGTACTATTGACTCTGCTAAAGCAATTGCAGCAGGTGCAAAGTATGATGGAGATTTTTGGGATTATTATTCCCAAGATAAATCAGTAGAGGATGCCCTACCAGTAGGGACAATTCTTACAATTGCAGCAGCAGGAAGTGAGGGTTCTGGAGATTCTGTAATTACTAAAGAAGATGGAATGTTAAAATGGGATGCAACAGGGGAAGGCATGCGCCCAGCATTTTCAATACTTAATCCAGAGCTTACCATGACACTACCTCCTTATCAGACAGCATGTGGTATAACAGATATTATGGCTCATGTGTTTGAAAGGTATTTCACAAATACGACTGAAGTTGAAGTAACAGATCGTTTATGTGAAAGTCTTTTACTTACTATGATTAATGAAGCTCCAAAAGTAATGGAGAATCCTAATGATTATGGGGCAAGAGCTAATATCATGTGGGCAGGTATGGTAGCCCATAATAACTTAGTTGGGGTAGGTAGGGAACAAGATTGGTCTAGTCACATGATGGAACATGAATTATCTGCAATATACGATGTTGCTCATGGAGCAGGTTTAGCAGTAATGTTTCCAGCATGGATGAAGCATGTTTTAAAACATGATATAAACCGTTTTGCTCAGTTAGCTGTTAGGGTATGGAATGTACCAATGGATTTTGCTAATCCTGAAGCGACAGCCCTAGAAGGAATTAGTAGGTTTGAACAATTCTTAACTTCTATAGGCATGCCAATTAATTTTGACCAATTAGGAGCAAAAGAAGAAGATATTCCAAAAATGGTTGAGGCGATTAGATTATCAGATGAAGGAACTTTAGGTAGCTTCGTAAAGCTTACTAAAGAAGATCTTGACGCTATTTATCGTCTAGCATTATAAAAGTTAATATTAGAAAATATAATATTACAAAATTAAGATAAAAGACCAGAGACATGATGATTGATGGGACCCAAATAAGCTAGAAATAAAAGTCTAACTTTTGGGGATCAACTCAATCAATATGAATGTTTCTGGTTTTTTTTAATGCGGATATTTTTAGATATGCTAATAGAATTTAAGAGAGTAATTAAAAAAAATGGACTTGTTTTTCTGATTTTGTATCTTTTTATTATAGTTTTTGTTATAATTTTTACTATACAAAAATTACATCTTAATAAAATAATCATACTGGAACAATGGCGATAGCTATTAAAATATAATTTAATTCAATAAGTACAAGTTAGAATTAGAAATTAGAATCATAGATTGGAATCGTAAATTAGAACCATAATACTGTAACTTGAAGTCAAAATCATAAATTGGAGTCTATTAATATGAAATACATAACAAGATTTGTTAAGGAAAAAAAGGTTGAATTAATTGTTTTATTCTATATTTTAGTAGTTTTAGTTACTGGTTTATCAATGCAATCATTTAATGATTTGATACAAGGACTTTGGAGGATTTTTAATATACCTGGTGCACTTATAACCGATTATATGGTTGTAGGTGGGATGGGGCCTGCATTTGTAAATGGAGCCTTAGTTGCCCTTATTGGATATTTTATTCTTGTAATTAACAAAATTTCTTTTACAGGTATATCTATTGCCGCCATCTTTACTATGATGGGTTTTGGATTAATGGGTAAAGACATAGTTTCCATACTTCCTATCTTATTTGGTGTTTATCTTTATAGTAAGATAAGAGGTGAAAAGTATGCTATTAATATCTATTCAGGTTTATTTGGTACTGCACTTGCACCTCTTGTAGCCCAAGTATCCATTGAATTTGGATGGGGCATTCCAGGTGGGATTGTTATCGGGACTATGGCTGGTTTAGTGATTTCACCTTTAGCAAAGCATTCTATTACATTTCATAAAGGTTATAATTTATATAATGTAGGGTTTTCAGCGGGTTTTATAGGAATCGTATTTATGAGCGTTCTACAAGGGCATGGCTATCAGAGTAAAGCGGTTGAAATATGGGGAACTGAATATGATGATTACCTAAAAGTGTTTATATCTATCTTGTTCTTGAGCATGATTATCATAGGCCTTATTGACCTTGTTACACAAAAAGGTAGATTGAAAGATTATATTATGATATTAAAACAACCTGGCACTTTGAGAACTGACTTCATACTAACTTCTGGTTTTGCAAGTACATTAATAAATATGGGCTTAGTAGGACTGACTGGACTAACCTATATACTTTTGGTCGGAGGTAACTTAAATGGGCCATCCCTTAGTGGGTTGTTTACCATGGTAGGGTTTGCTGCTTATGGAAAACATATTAAAAATGTAATCCCGATTATGATTGGAGTATGGTTAGGGGCGTTTGTTTCAATCCATAATGCCAACGCTCCTGGGCCTTTGATAGCAGGATTGTTTGGAACTGCACTAGCTCCTATGGCAGGTAGATTTGGACCAATTGTTGGCATAATTACAGGTTTTCTACATTTCTATGTAGTATCAATCATAGGAGTTGTTCATGGAGGTTTAAATCTATATAACAATGGATTTTCAGCAGGATTTATAGGAGCATTCATGATTGCAATAATCACAGAAGCAAAAAGAATAAAAAAAGATGCCTAATCACAGGTGTTAAAGTTGCTGAACATTTAAATTGCCAGTGATACCACTTGTTAGTTTAAAATTTGGAAAGTATAAATATACTTGCTATAATTTATAGAAATGATGATAAATACTTTTGATTACTGAAAGAGGATTACATATGAAGATACTTGTAAATAAACTAGTAAATAAGCTTAAAAGTATAAAGCATAAGAAACTTATGTATGGAGTTATTGCCGTTGTTATACTTGTTGTTTTATCATTTCCAAGGTTAGGTGGCTGGCTAGTTGCTGAAGATGAGATTGCCAAAAGTGATATAATTGTTGTACTTATGGGAAGTATACCAGATAGGGTATTAGAAGCAGCAGATATATATAGCGAGGGATACTCGGACGAGTTAGTCATGATTAATAGCCATATGGTGGGCTATGATGACCTGCTTGAAAGAGGTGTGGAAATTCCAGGTCATGCTCAAGTGACTCATATGGCAGCGGATTCCTTAGGAGTAAATACTGAAGACGTGACTATTCTCCCTGGAGAGGCTAAAAGCACTCAAGATGAGGCTGTTATTATAAGGGAGTATCTAAGGGAACATGAAGAGATTAATTCTATGATTCTAGTTACATCAAAGTATCATTCCTCTAGGTCTAAAAAGATTTTAACAAAGGCGCTAGATGATCTAGATAGAGAAATTAATGTCATTTCAAGACCTAGTAAATATGACAATTTTGACTCAGACAACTGGTGGAAAGAGCGTGAAGATATTGCTAGGGTTGTAACAGAATATTTGAAGTATATAAATTATTATTTGAGAGAGCAGTTCCAATTGTAGATTATTATATGCTACATTTTAAGAGTTGAAGAAGTGAAACTTATAGTAGATATTGTCGCAAATCGTGTATTTAAGCGATAAAGAGAGAGAAATGTCGCATTGGTGAAAAACAGTGAATTTGTGGATGCTTCGTTGGATAGTGTGGAATATAATGATAGGTTTTCGGTGGATAACATTAACTTAAGAAAATGTTTTTGTAAATTGTGGATAGAACCCTTAGAAAGGGCTGAATATTAAGCATTTTGTGGCTTTAATTAAGGGATAAAAAAGGTAAAACCATGTAGTATGTTGTAGAATTGTCGAAATTTGATGGCAAGAGCATTGCTAGGAGACGAAAGTCTCCTTTTTTGTTTTTATATCTATTTGTAAACAAACTGTAAATAAAGTATTAATTAATACAAAATTATATTGAAATATTGATTAAAAGAGACTATAATTATTGAGGAGATCATATCATTTGATATTATTTTAAGTTAAATACAAAGGAATAATTAACCTATTCAAGGGGAGGAAAAGGCATAGATGGATGCTTTTTGTAATAATTGTAAAAATGAGGTTACTTATAAAGAAGAGGATATTGATAAAGAAAATACTTATAGAGGAAGAAGATTAAAATATACTGGCAAGGAAGCTTATTGCGATAACTGTAATGGAAAGGTATCCTTGCAATACATAGATGATTATAATCAAAAATCACAAGATAAAATATACAGAAAAAAAGAAGGTTTAATCAGTATCAAGAGTATTGAAAAGATTCTTGATAAATATGCAATTGGTAAACGTCCACTTTCAATACTTCTTGGATGGGGTGAAGGAACTCTAACTAGATATTTAGACGGTGACATTCCTTCTAAGCCTTATTCTGATACCTTACTAGAAATTCTTGAAGATTCAGAATATTACAGGGAACTTCTGGAACAAAACAAGGATAGTATTACTGCAATAGCCTATAAGAAAAGTCTTAATGCACTGGAGAGAATAGAAGGAAATAATAAACTTAGTGCGCCTACAAGCTCTAGAATTGAATCAGCAACAAAGCATTTGCTAGTTCAGGTTGGTGAGATTACCCCCCTAGCTCTCCAAAAGTTATTATATTTTGCACAAGGGTTTAGCAAAGCATTTACAGGTGAATTCTTATTTAAAGAGGATTGTGAGGCTTGGATCCATGGACCAGTATACCCAGATATTTATAAAAAGTATAATGATATTGGTTATTTGCCTATTGACATGGACGTAACAGAACTAAGTGATATTAATTTAACAGAAGATGAAAAAGAACTACTTGATCATATAGTATTATATTTTGGCTGTTATAGTGGGAAGATTCTTGAGAATATGACACATATTGAAGAGCCTTGGAGGAATACTAGAAAAGGCTTAGAAAGTTTTGAAAAGACTAATGAAATTATCCCTAAGGAAGAAATTGCTTCCTATTTTGATAATGTTATGGAAAAGTATACAATGTTAAACTTGACAGATATTAAAGATTACGCAATAGATTTATTTGGAAAGATAAGTTTGTAATAAAAGTTTTAAAGAATGACAAGTATAGTAATGTATAGGATTTACAATGGAAAAAAAGAAGGGCGGTATCAAAATGAAGGTAACAGTTATGGGTGCAGGTAACTCAGGTTTTGCAATGGCAGCTCATTTGAGTAAATTTGGTAATGAGATAACGCTATGGAATAGGTCTTATAGAGGTATAGAAACACTAGTAGAAACAAAAACAATTTATTGCACCGGCATTGTAAAGGGTGCTATTACGATAGATAACGTGACCAATGATATTAATGAGGCCTTAAAAGATCCAGATATTATATTAATTACAACTCCAGCTCATTCTCATAAAGAACTGGCTGAGTTGATAGCAAAAAACATAAAAAAATCAAGTGTAATTATTCTAAATCCAGGTAGGACTTTTGGGGCAATTGAATTTGATTATGTATATAAGATGTTTAATAAACAATACAAACAAGTTGTGGCAGAGACCCAAACCATTATTTATACATGCAGGAAAATGGGGGATGATGGCGTTAATATAATTGCCTTAAAGGATAATGTACTCATAGCAGGCCTTAACCTGATTTCAAGCCAAGCTATAATAGATTTACTACCTATTTGTATTCAAGGGTACTTTAAGCCTGCCAAATCAATTGTTGAAACATCTATTGGCAATGTTGGCATGGTATTGCATTGTGCTCCTTTATTATTAAATGTTGGATGGACAGAAAGTAAACGCTTTAATTACAAATATTATCACGATGGCGTTTCACCAACTGTAAGTAATTTTATTGAGAACATCGATAAAGAAAGAATAGCTGTATCAGCGGCCCTAGGATATGAAGTTGAGTCTACTAAGGACTGGTTTATTAGAACTTATCATGTTGAGGGAGATACCCTTTATGAGTGTATTCAAAACAATGCTGCCTATGAAACAATTGATGCACCCATAAGTCTTGCCCATAGATATATTTTAGAGGATATTCCTTGT
This sequence comes from uncultured Lachnospiraceae bacterium, assembly GCA_964618775.1. Taxonomy (GTDB): domain Bacteria; phylum Bacillota; class Clostridia; order Lachnospirales; family Lachnospiraceae; genus JAAYRG01. The sequence goes on from CAZUDG010000036.1 coordinate 12,185, forward strand.
GGTCTTGTACCTCTTGAAGCTATGGGAATTAAACTAGGTATTGATATGACTTATACAAGCTTAACTATTGAATTGGCATCAAGACTTATGGAGATTGATTTTAGACAAACAGGTCGAAACTTAGATTATTTAGATGGAACATTTATTAGGAACTGGCAAATGACTATTTTTGGTGGAGGAATTTTAACAGATGAGCAACATGAATATTAAATATGGGTTTATTAAGCCTGCTATTGATGCACATACTATGGGTATAGTTTCAGTTTCAGAGTTGTTAAAAGAATGTGGTTATGAAGTAGTGTTAGCAGATGATGATATTGAAAAAGCAATAAATGAATATAAATATGAAGCTAGAAGAAAGGCTGTAGCATCTTGGGTTGCATCAAACAAGATTCAAAAACTTGGCCTTTCTTATAGACTTGATGAGAATGATGCAATAAATATGCTTGGCTATCTTGTAGAAGAGTTAAAGAGATCTAAACTAATGAAGTTTCAAGGTGGTCCTGTTGAAACCATATATTTTGGAGGACTTCCAAAAACATGCCAGGCTGTTGAGCGTGAGTTTAAGGGGATTGTAGAGACCTTTGAGGGGGGAGAGTCAGCTAGAGATACCCTACTTCGTCTTGGGGTGCCAGATGAGCGAATTCCAAAGGAAATTCAACAAGGTAACAAGTATGATGACTCTCTCTTGAAGTTTGGTAAGGAAGTTATAAATACTGGTGATTATTTGGGTTATAAGCCAAAAGATAGATCAAATTATCCTGAATTTGGAACTAACAGAGATTCTGTCACAAAAAGAATTGATGCAAATATGGGCGGTAATTCTTCTGATGATTTTACACCCCTAATTAGAGCACATGTAGGTCCATATTCAGCCGAAGCAGCAGCAGCAGAGGCTGCTAGAATTGAATCAGTTAATGAATTTTTATCTTGGTCAAAAGAGTTGGCTAAAACGGGTTATTTAGATATTTTATCAGTTGGGAGTTCCCAACTAACTCAGTCTAATTTTGCCGAAGACTGGGATGGCAAGCCTAATGGTGGTGGGGTTCCAATTAACTCTAAGGAAGAATACCGTATGATTTACGAGGCTTCAAGGCCTCTTTTAGTACGTACCTATGCAGGCACTAAGAATATTCCTGAGCTTGCAAGCATTTATGAGGACACCATAAACATTTCTTGGCATGCCTTGTCTTTGTGGTGGTTTAACAAGTTAGATGAACGTGGACCTTATGACTTATACACCAACTTAAAAGAACATATAAACACCATTAAATATATTGCAAAAACTGGGAAGCCTTTTGAGGCTAATGTTTCTCACCATTTTGCATTTAGGGGGGCAGATGATGTTACATACATAGTTTCAGCATATCTTGCTGCCAAATTAGCAAAGAGACTGGGTATAAAAACCTATATACTCCAGAATATGCTTAATACCCCTAGATTAACCTGGGGAATCCAGGATTTGGCTAAATCAAGAGCCATGCTTAGTTTGGTAAGAAGCTTAGAAGATGGTAACTTTAGAGTATTGCTTCAACCAAGAGCAGGTCTAGATTATTTTAAGCCAGATCTTGATGAGGCGAGAATTCAATTGGCTGCTGTAACAGCACTAATGGATGATATTGAACCTTATAACATTAAAAGCCCACAAATTATTCATGTAGTAAGCTATTCTGAGGCTTCACATTTGGCAACTCCTGATATTATCAATGAAAGTATAAAGATTACTAATCATTCATTAATGGAATATAGGAGAATGAAAAAGCTAGGTAATGTTGCTGATATGGGTAAAAGTCTAGAAGTGGATGTGAGGCAAACAGAGCTTTTTGAATCAGCAAGGGTTATTATTAGGTCGATTGAAAGTAATATTAAAGATCCATATTCTCCAGAAGGTTTTTATAAGATATTTGCAGCAGGATTTTTGCCAGTACCATACTTATGGGGAGAAATAGAAGAATTTAGCCATGCTAGGAACTGGACAACAAAGCCTGTTAGAGGAAGTGTCAAAGTCGTAGATAAAGAGGGCAAAGTTATGACAAGTGGGAAAGTTGCAGAGATTGCTATTAGTAATTTAAAAGATGCAGAATATAGTTTAGCCCAGAGACAGGTCCCTAGGAAGATATAATGCTTCCCATACAAATATACATTCTAATATTGCAAATTCAGCATTGTATTGATATACTATTATATGTGTTTTACTGAATATGTTTATTCTAAAGGAGATATTTATGAGTACTAATGGAACAGATACAAGTAATAAAAAGTATGACGATGAGATAGAACTTAGGGAATTAATAATGATCTTATGGAATCGTAAGTTCTTAATAATTGGAATAACATTGATATTCGCTGCATTAGCAGGGCTATTTACTAAGACTATGGTAGCCCCTGTATATCAGACAAAGTTTAGTGTTGTTGCAAAAATCCCAGAAACTTATGCCACTAAATATGGTGACTACGAATTACCCATAACTAATAGTAGTGAATATATTAATTTATTAAAAAGTAATGAAGTAATCAAACAGACTATAAAAGATTTAGGCTTAGAAGGACAAGTTTCAGAGGAAGCTATAAATAGTAAGATTTCTTTTGAAGAAAGCGGAGGCGACGGTCAAAGCATATTCCCAGTTGTTATAAGTGGCAACACTCCAGAGGAAGCTGTGAGTCTAGCTAATGAGTTATATTATAATTATGTAGATTTTACTGAGATAATGATTAGAGAAAGAGCTGTACACTACTTTAAGAATGATTTCACTGTTAAGCTAAACAAAAACAATGTAAAATTACAAACTAATGAAGAGATATTAAAAAGACAAGAAGAATTGCTAGCGACTGTCCCAATGACAATCGATCAAAAGGCAGCATTAGAAGAAGTTCCTAATACAAATGATTATATTATATTAGAGAATATTGTTAATCCAAACTATACTCATTTGGAATATAATATCTTAGAGGTAGAACAAGAAATCAACACTCTAGAAAGTTCTAACCAAGAATACGGCTTATATTTAGAAGAATTAGCAGCTGAGCAAGTGCAGATTAATGAATATTATGCTGGCACACTAGATAAGATACCAGAATCAAACATTACAAATAATATGGATATATATAGGTTATCAGAACCAATATTACCCTTATCTAGCTCGGGCCCTAATCTTATGAGGAATGTTGTAATTGCTGGTTTACTTGGAGCTATGATAGGTGTATTTGTAGCATTCTTTGTTGCATATTGGAGAAAAGAAATTTAATAATAATTAAGTATCTACAATGATAAGGACTTATATTTAAGTAGATCTTATGAAGATTATTTTAGCTCACTGATAAGTGCTGTGGTTTGATTTATAAATCACACTAGCTACTTGCAGTGGGCTTTATTATATTATAAATCTGGGGGAAATATATGGGTATAAAATAATATATTTACATAAATAGTATAAAATGTGAAAAGTTAGTATATACTGACAAGTATCTGACAAGGCACTTCCAAAAACTTGATTTATGTGTTATAATAGTATATCAAGGACAATAATGTTAAAGGAAACTGATTAATGTAATAGGCAAATTTAATATTAATTCGTACGCTTATTAGAGTGTGACGGATTTTTAAATGATTATTCTAGATAGAAGTTACAAATTCTTTAATTGACACTATTGAGTGAGCTTTAATGAAAAGGGATGATTAATTGGTAGAAATTAAAGACAAGAAAAAAGGATTAAAAGAACTAATTTTGATTGCCAAGGACCATGATAATATTATAGTAATTGATGAGATTTATGGTGTATTTGGTAAGGATATTGAAAAAGGTGATTTAGCAGATGTTACAGAAAGGCTTGAAGAACAAGATATTTATGTTACTGACATTTTAGAGGAAGATATTGAAGCCTTAGATGAAGAAGATGTTGTTGATAAGAAGGACAAGCCTAACACCAAGATTAAAACAAGTAAAAGCACTAAAGAACAAAAGCAAGAACTACCTTATGTAGCAGATTCTATTAGAAGTTATTTAAGAGAAATCGGGAAATATCCGCTACTTAGTGCAAAAGAAGAGATAGAAGTTGCTAAACGAATCGAAGCTGGAGATGAACAAGCTATAGAAACAATGATTAATTCTAATTTGCGATTGGTTGTTAGTGTTGCCAAGAAATATGTTAGAGGTAGCAAGCTAACCTTACTTGATTTAATTCAAGAAGGTAATCTAGGATTGATAAAAGCAGTTGATAAATTTGACTATCACAAAGGATTTAAGTTTTCTACTTATGCAATGTGGTGGATAAGACAAGCTATCACTCGTGCTATAGCTGACCAAGGCAGAACGATTAGAATTCCAGTTCACATGAAAGAACGAATGAATAAATTAACAAAGGCCTCAAGACAGTTCGTGGCTGATAATGGAAGAGAGCCTACAACAGATGAATTAGCTGAAGTTTTAGATATTCCTGAAGAGCGTGTAGAAAACATTGTCCAGTTATATGGAGACACAATTTCTCTAGATACTCCAATTGGAGAAGAAGAGGATGCTGTATTAATGAACTTTGTTGCGGATGATGAGATGCCTGGAATATTTTCATCAGTTGAACAAGTAATGTTAGGTAAGGAATTAGATGATGTTTTATCTATTCTTACAGAACGTGAACAAAGAATACTTAGGCTAAGATTTGGTTTTGATAACGGTAAAATATGGACTCTTGAGGAAGTTGGTAAGGAATTCAATGTAACTAGAGAACGTATTAGACAGATAGAAGCAAAAGCTCTAAGGCGCTTAAGGATGAATAGAGACACTAAAAAATTAAAGGCTTATCTAGAAGAATAATTAACTATTACTATAGTTGCTAGCTATTAGGTACATGTACCTAATAGCTACTTTTTAAGTTAAAAATAACCAAATTTCTTGACAATTGATATTGTATAATATATTATTTAATTATCGAAGTAAAATTGATATAAGAGATAGAAAGAACATTTTAGCCAAAGTTACATATTTAAGCAATATAGTATATAGCATAAATTAGGACTTATTAATTAAAAAGGAGAAAGACAATGAAAGTAAAAAACATTACAGATATTGATAAGTTTTTTGAGGTAGTAGACAATTGTGTAGGTAAAGTAGAATTAGTGACAAACGAAGGTGATAGACTAAACTTGAAGTCTAAACTTTCACAATATGTTGCTCTAGCAAATGTATTTTCAGATGGAATAATTGATGAAATTGAAATTGTTGCATATGAGCAAGAAGATATTAATAGATTAATAAATTATATGGTTCAAGGATAGTTAACAGCTAATAAAATTGCGAGTCAGATTTCTGACTCGCAATTTTATTATTCTCCTGAATTTAATGATTCAGCCATATTAATCCTGTCAATCTTACCTTTTAAAATCCAGTTGACCAGTATTGTAAGTAGGAATGTAAGGACTATAGCTATAAGATAGCTAAGTGGAAAGATTTGCTGCTTAAATACTACGAAGTCGACTTTAATTTCATTTATAATAAATGTTAATAAGCCAGTTCCAAGTAACAAACCTACGATAATACCTATTGCAGTAAGGGTAATGTTTTCTCTATAAACATATATATAGGTTTCTTTTTGGTAAAAACCAAGGACTTTTAATGTGGCTATCTCACGAGTTCTTTCAGTAATGTTTATGTTGTTAAGGTTATAGACTACTACGAAAGCTAGGGCTATAGCAAAACCAAGTACCAACAAGATAACGTAATTTAAGCTGTGCATTGTATCTTCAACAGCATTTCTAACATTTTGGGTAGATATAAGAGCTGCTATGTCTTCATTGTCAGATAATATTTCAGCTACATTATCTGGATCCTCTTCTTTTACTGTGGCGAAAGAATTATTGTATTTAACTTCTTCATCAAATATCATTTCGTATGTATCTTGAGTCATATACATATAATTATCTACATAGTTTTCAAAGATACTTCCTACAATAGCCACTGCATTTTGAGTATCGCTAACTTGTATTGTAAGGCTATCACCAATTGATACACCTGCTTGGTCTGCAAGACCATGACTAAGGGCAACTTTACCATATTCTGGATATAAAACAGTATCCCCTTCAAGGTGAAGATTTATAATATTAGTAATCGCCTTATCATTAGTGGCAATAAGATTAAATGTTTTTGTTTGATTATCTATTAATAACTCTAAAGTTTCTTTTGATATAAATACATTTTCTGTTAGTATATCTGAATATTTCTGATTAAAATTAATTTTCTCTTGCTCTGATAAGTCGTCAGTAAAATATATTTCGTAATCATATTGCATTATGTCATCAAATTGATAATTGCCTATATTACCAACAGAATCCCTAATTCCTAGAGCCGCTATTATCAGTGCAGTACAGCCTGCAACACCCATAACTGTCATAAGTAGACGTTTTTTATATCTAAATA
>CAZUDG010000037.1:0-4663 GCA_964618775.1 uncultured Lachnospiraceae bacterium
GGATATATTGTTGAGAGAATAAGTGGTCAGCCATTTTTTGAGTATGTTCACGATAATATATTCAAGCCATTAGACATGAATCACAGTGGCCTTTTACCTACATATGAGGACAATCCATGGGTGGGGAATAAACTATTAGAAAATCAAGGATATACTGCTGACCTTGAGCCCATGGAGCTTGGACTATTTTACATAAATCTATATCCAGCTGGTTCGGTAGCAGGAACTCTTAATGACCTGCAGAAATTTGCTCAAGCGCTAATTCCTAATACTAAGGGATCGGCCAAGTTATTTGAGAAAGAGGAAACCTTATCACAAATGCATTTACCTACGGCAAAGTATCCAGGGACTGAAATCGACTTATCTAACCATGGCTTGTGGTCACATGAATATAGTATACAGGCCCTTGGACATGGTGGAAATACAAATATGTATTCATCCTATCTACTAATTGACCCTGTTTCTTCTGTAGGTCTTGTAATATTGACTAATCAAGGCAGTGAATTTACATATAATTACGGCGTGCCACCTCTTGTATTTGGACCAACAGGTCAAATGGCTCATGAAGACAGAAAAGCTGATCTATCAGATATGGAAGGTCTATATTATGGAACTAGAACAATTAGGAATGGCATTGGAAAAATGTATACCCTTTTAAACATACAACCATATATCCTTGACGATGAAGGTAATATTAACACCAACTTTCTTGGACTTGCCAAATTATATGGTAGACAAGTTGCACCAAATACTTTCATCCTAAGCCAGGAAGTAGGTTCAATTAAACTAGATAGTATAATGAGATATTCCAATGAGGGTGAAATAAAGAAGTTATCATCAACTTACCTTGATACATTAGAAGCAGACGCTGATATTTGGGCTACTTTAATAGCGACCATATTATTTGTAGTCGCTATTGTTTGGAGTGGAATTACCTTATTCTTTAATGTCATAAGATTTATTATAAGAAAAATCAGAAGTCCATATAAGAGACATGATGTCTTTAAAAAGTATCAGCTTATACTATCTGCTGGGATGCTATTATTACTCTTAAATGTAATATTAGTTGCTCAAAAAATGTTCTCTATGAGTGCATCAAGGCTCTCTTTGATTCCCAATATCATAGGAAGTATAATTTTAGCTATACTGCCAATAGGCTATGCCTTACTTCTATATTATAAATGGCCAAGACTTGTCAATAGTAGATCAAGCAGTAATATTCAAAGAATTTCATATATCATAACTATGTTAATGGGGTTTGCTATGACGTTTTTTGTAATTGTTTTAGAAATGTATAAATTTTAATTTATTATATTATAAAATTATTTAATATAAGATATAGAGACAAACCTATTGAATTACATGTAATATTAATTTAATATAAATGTAACCTAGATTTCAACACTAGTTTTCCTAATTGTGCTAAAATATAGAATGCCCTATTTCTTTATTAAGAGGCAAAATATATGAGGAAGGAATAAGGTGAAAAGATATGAATGATAAATTGAACAATAATGAAGTAAATAATACATATGAAGAAAGTGATACAAATAAAAAGAATATAAATGCTAAAGAAGAAACAAGTGCTACAACTGAAGCAATTAATGCAGAAAAAGTTATTAGTCCAGAAAAGGGTGGTACTAAAAGTAAGGTGTTTATTGTAGTTGCAGCGGCATTAGTATTAGTTTTAGTAGCTGCATACCTACTAATGGCAAATTACTATACTAAACATTTTTATATGAACACCAACATTAACGGCATTGATGCATCAGGAAAAACAGTAGAGGTTATGAAAGCCCATATCAATGACGAATTAAAAGATTATAAATTGACTTTAGAAGGACGCAATGATGTTTCTGAAGTTATGTACGGATACAATATTGAGTTAAATACGGTTTTTAATGATAGTTTAGACGAGATACTATCAAATCAGATAGGATATGATTGGCCTAAGTACTTATTTGAATCCCGTAAAATTGATATTGAGACTATGATTGAATTTGATCAAGAGCTCTTTGAGTTAAACTTTAACAACTTAGTCTTTTTAGATGAAGGGCAAGTCATACCGCCAGAAGATGCTTACGTAGCAGATTATGATGGTGATAGTTTTAAAATTATATCAGAGATAGACGGCAACTTAGTTAAAAAAGATGTTTTATATAATGGAGTATTAGAGGCAATCAATTTTCTTCAATCAAGTTTGTCATTAGAAGAATTGGATGTTTATGAGAAACCAACAATAAAAGAAGATGCCCCTGAATTAATTAAGTTAGCAGAAGACTTAAATGATCTCTCAAGGGCTAATATAACTTATGAGTTTGGTGATGATAAGGAAGTCGTTGATGGCAATAGAATAAGTGAGTGGCTCCTTGTAGATAATAGGAATCAAGTCAGCCTTGATATAGAAGGTGTAAAAGAGTTTGTAGATTACATAGGAAGTACTTATAATACATTCGGTAAAACTAGGACACTAAAAACGTCTTACGGACCAGTCATTGAAGTTAGAGGTGGAGACTATGGTTGGTGGCTAAACAGAGGTAAGGAAGTAGAAGAACTTGCAGAATTAATAGAAAGTGGTGCCAGCCAAGTTAAAGAACCATCATATTTGGGAAAAGCAGCTCACTATGGTGAAGACGACGTAGGTGATACATACGTAGAACTTAATATAACAGCACAGCACATGTTCTTTTATAAAAATGGACAATTAATAGTTGAATCAGACATTGTTTCTGGAGATTTGTCTAATGGCACTATAACACCAACAGGCACTTATGGAGTACTATATAAAGAAAGACATGCCACACTAGTGGGAGAAAATTATGCTGCACCAGTTGATTACTGGGTACCATTTTTCACAAATATCGGATTCCATGATGCCCAGTGGCGTAATGGATTTGGTGGAAATATTTATGTACATGATGGCTCTCATGGATGTGTAAATATGCCTTTAGAAGCCGCAAGAACTCTATATGAAAACATAGAAAAAGGTGTCGGAGTCTATGTATATGAGCTTTCAGGAACATAAAAACTAAAAACAGGAGACAGAATATGCTAGGAGTAACTATAAATGCTTTTGCTGTATTTTTAGCAGCAACCATAGGTATCTTTTTTAAGAAATATATTCCAGAAAGATATTTAAATGCAACAATGTTAATTATAAGTTTGTACACTGTGGTTATTGGTATTCAAGGAGCGATTACGTCCAAAGAACCTATACAAGTAATCCTAGCTTTAATTATTGGAGCGGTAATAGGAGAAATATTAGATATTGATGGCAATATTAATAAATTTGCAGACTTTATAAAAGAAAAGCTAAAAGGCTCCAATCCCAACTTTTCTCAAGGATTTGTTACAGCGACAATTGTTGTGTGTACAGGATCTCTCGCTATTATTGGACCCTTAAATGCTGCATTACAAGGAGATATGACTATACTTTATATTAAGTCTATTCTTGACTTTGTTATATGCCTAGTATTTGCATCAACTTATGGGGCAGGAGTCTTTTTAAGTGGCATAGTATTATTCTTATATCAGAGCCTATTTTTTATTCTTGCTGGACAGTTGCAACCTGTACTAACACCAGAAGTTATTAATGAAGTATCAGCTACAGGCTCTGTACTAGTTCTGGCTCTAGGGCTTGATTTGTTAGAGATAAAGAAATTTAAGGTGGCAAATTATATACCAGCTATATTTATGCCTATGATTTTTTATGGAATAAAAATGTTATTTAATCTTTAATTAAAGTGCCAGTCTTGCCTTGAATTCCTTCTTTAGCTTTTTCAAGTAAAGTGATAAGAGTGGCTCTGTCTTTTCCAGAAGAGGCGAAGTTTACTGCGGCCTGAACTTTTGGCAGCATAGAACCTTTTGCAAAATGTCCTTTTTCTATATATTCATTTGCTTGAGCGGTTGTCAAATGATCTAACCACTTAACATCAGGGGTATTGAAGTTAATAGCTACCTTTTCAATAGCAGTTAAGATAATCAACAAATCTGCATCTATTTCCTGGGCTAGTAAACTGCTTGCAAAGTCTTTGTCAATCACAGCTCCAATGCCTTCTAAGGAATTACCTTCCTTCACAACAGGGATTCCGCCACCACCGCAGGTAATCACTACTTCTCCTGAATTTAGTAAGTTCTTAACAGTGTCTATTTCTACGATTTCTTTTGGCATAGGGGAAGCAACTACTCTTCTATAACCTCTGCCGGAATCTTCAATTACATTAAAGCCTTTATCTTCAAGTGTTTTAGCTTCTTCTTTAGTCATAAAACTTCCAATAGGCTTTGTTGGATTTAAGAATGCAGGATCATCCTTATCTACACAAACTTGAGTCACAATTGTGGATACTGGCTTAATAATTCCACGGTCTAGCAACTCTTCCCTCATAGCATTTTGCAAATCGTTACCAATATATGCTTGACTCATTGCCACACATAAAGATAAAGGAGTTAGATTTGGATCATTATGAATAGCCCTATCACATTCTGACATTGCTTGGTTAATCATGCCTACTTGAGGGCCGTTTCCATGAGAAATAACCACCTCGTGACCTTCTTCTATCAAATCAACAATTGCTTTGGATGTTTCTTTAGCAGCAATTCTTTGTTCAGGTGGTGTATTACCAAGGGCATTTCCACCAAGTGCAATTACAACTCTTTTCTTCAT
>CAZUDG010000037.1:4763-18070 GCA_964618775.1 uncultured Lachnospiraceae bacterium
GTGGTGTATTACCAAGGGCATTTCCACCAAGTGCAATTACAACTCTTTTCTTCATAGGTATTTTCTCCTTTTGTGGTGTTAAAATTATAGGAAATAGCAACAAAACCTTATCTGTTTATTCCGTACAATAGGAATCTGATATAACAAGAAATAAGGGTGACTTTTGCGTTTTGTGGCAACGGAACCCTTATTTCTTGTTATATCAGGTTCCGGAAGAGTATTTTTTATTTTTAACCATAATTATAATACAACTTGAAAAGCAGGATGTAAATAGAAATCTTAAAAAATCTCGTTTGTAATGGGACCTATTAAAGGATATAATTAGGGTAATTGTTCTAAATTATTAATACTGAATATGTAAATGCAAAAAGGAGAATGTATGAAAAAATATGTTTTAGATATGAATGAATATAAAAGGTTGGCTAGACTAGTTGCGGCAGAATCTTGTACATTATTAAAAAATGATAAGGAAACTCTCCCAATTAAGGCAGATACCACCATCTCTATTTTTGGCCGAAGTGCATTTAATTATTATAAAAGCGGGACTGGTTCAGGTGGTTTAGTCAATACAAAATATGTGATTGGAATATTAGATGCTTTTAAGGATAGAGATGATATAAATCTTAATGAGGATTTGCTTGATATATATGAAGCTTGGATAAAGGACCATCCCTATGAAAAGGGACAAGGTTGGGGTGAAGAACCATGGTCCCAAGAAGAAATGCCTCTAACAAGAGATGTAGTAGAAGATGCAGCCAAGTCATCAGACCTAGGACTTGTTATAATTGGACGTACAGCAGGTGAAGATCAAGATTCCAAAGCAGAAGCTGGAAGCTATTATCTATCAAATGTAGAAGAAGATATGATAGAAAAGGTATGTAAGGCCTTTGATAAAGTAGCAGTTATATTAAATGTGGGTAATATTATAGATATGAAGTGGGTTGATAGTTACAATCCTTCAGCAGTCATATATGTGTGGCAAGGGGGCCAAGAAGGTGGCAATGGTGTTGTGGATGTATTATGTGGAAATGTAAACCCTTGTGGAAAACTTCCAGATACTATAGCCTATAATATTGAGGATTATCCTTCAACATCCAATTTTGCTGGTGAAGATGAAGCTATTTATGAAGAAGATATATATGTGGGATATCGCTACTTTGAAACATTTGCAAAGGATAGGGTAAAATATCCCTTTGGCTATGGTCTTTCATACACAAGATTTGAATGTAAGGCTAAGGTTTTTGAAGAGCAAGAGGATAGGCTCATATTTGATATTGAAGTTAAGAACATAGGATCTTACTCTGGAAAAGAAGTTGTGCAAATATATAGTTCTGCCCCTCAAGGCAGTCTTGGAAAGCCTTCCCTAGAACTTAAAGATTATAAGAAAACAAAGGAATTAAAAGCTGGCGAAAGCCAAATCCTAAGCTTTACCTTGTTAAAAGCAGACTTAGCATCTTATGATGATAGTGGAGCTAGTGGCTATAAATCCTGCTATGTCCTAGAAGAGGGCGGGTATAAGATATATCTAGGAAGCAGTGTGAGGGATGTAATTTTACTAGGTTCTTTTGAAATAGAAGATATTATAGTGACACAAGAATTAGAAGAGGCTTGTGCTCCTAGAAAAAACTTTAAACGCATAAAACCAAAGGTAAGTAATGGGAAAGTAACAGTAGATTATGAACCAGCTCCAACAAGGACAGTACAGCTCTTAGATAAGATTGAAAGGGAAAAGCCTAAAGACTTACCATATACCGGTGATAAAGGCTATAAATTAGTTGATGTATATGATAATAAAGTTGATTTAGACACCTTTGTAGCACAATTAAATGATTATGACTTAACCTGCCTTGTTCGTGGGGAGGGAATGAGTAGTCCAAAAGTGACTCCAGGAACTGCTGGAGCATTTGGTGGAGTTACAGAGGAATTAAAAGAATATGGAATTCCTATAGGATGTTGTGCTGACGGACCATCAGGTCAACGACTTGATAATGGGGCGGAGGCCTTTTCCCTTCCAAATGGTACTGCTATCGGGGCTACATTCAATCAGGAATTAGTAGAAGAACTATACAAAATGGAAGGCCTAGAAATGCGCAAGAACAACATAGATACCCTTCTAGGGCCAGGAATTAATATACACAGGAATCCTTTAAATGGTAGAAATTTCGAATATATTTCAGAAGATCCTATTTTAACTGGAACAATGGCAAGGGCTCAGGTTAAAGGTATGCACCATGTAGGAGTAACAGGTACACTAAAACATTTTGCTGCCAACAATCAAGAATTTAATAGAAGGAAGATAAATTCAGTTTTATCAGAAAGGGCCCTTAGAGAAATATATCTTAAAGGATTTGAAATTGCAGTAAAAGAAGGGGAAGCCTATTCTATTATGACTACATATGGTGGCATTAATGGAATCTGGACAGCTGGTAATTATGATCTAAACACAGGAATTTTAAGAAATGAATGGGGATTTAAAGGGATTGTAATGACTGACTGGTGGGCAGAAATGAACGAAGAGGGACAGGATCCTTCTGTAAAAAACACAGGTCCCATGATTAGGTCACAAAATGACTTATATATGGTAACCCTAGATCCAGCAGCCAATAGCATGGATGATAATTCAATGGAATATATAGAGTCTGGTAAGGTCACAAGAGGCCAATTCCAAAGATCAGCCAAGAATATTTGCTATATGCTAATGAAGTCTCCTGTTATGGATCGTTTTCTAGCTAGGATTTCTGATGATATAGAGGTTATAGGACTTGATGAGGATATAGCCAATGAAGTTGAGGTATCTAAATATTTTAAAATATCTGGGGATACAAAAATCGATATGAATTGGTTAAATACAAGTGCTGGAAGTGGTGAGACATTTGCTATTCAAGCCCAAAGTACTGGAATGTATGAAGTTGAAGCAAGAATAAAAACAAATGCAAGTGACCTAGCCCAAATGTCAGTATCTGTATTTATGGATAATCATTTAAGGGGAATAATTTCTCTAACAGGAAAAGACAAAGACTGGACAAAACGAACTATAAATTTAGGACACCTAATGGGCAATCATTATATAAGATTGTACTTTTCAATGGGTGGAGTAGAAATTGACAATCTAAGGATTTATAAAAAATAGAATCAAGTTTACAAATGTGGATAAATAGACTATTATTAATTAAGTGAAAATGTATTAAAAGACAATCAACAAGGGAATAAAAAGGAGTGATATAAAATGGCTCAAGAATTTATTAATTCAAAAAACGCCCCTGGGGCAGTAGGACCTTATGTTCATGCTAGAAAGGCTGGAAACCTGTATTTTATATCAGGACAATTAGGGATAGATCCAAGTACTGGTGACTTAGTAGAGGGTGTTGAAGAACAAGCTCATCAAAGTCTGAAGAATTTAGGTGAAATTTTAAAAGAAGCAAATCTTGATTATACTGATGTAGTAAAGACCTCTGTATTTTTGGATGATATGAATGATTTTGGAAAAGTAAATGAAATTTATGGAGAGTATTTCCAAGGAATAACCCCTGCCCGTTCTTGTGTAGAGGTTGCCAAAATTCCAAAGGATGGATTAGTAGAAGTTGAAGCAATTGCCTATTTGGATAAAGAGTAGTTTTGCTTGTTACAATAGCAACAAGTGTAAATAGCAAGTGGGATTTAACACTTGCAAACTGAGATATAGAATAGAAAATGTGAATATTGATTACAAAACACATAATAAGAGGGATGAAAATTGGACAAAGAAATTTATGTAATTGGGCATACAAATCCAGATACGGATACAATATGTTCCGCAATTGCATATGCAAACTTAAAACATAAAATTGATGGGAAAAACTATGTAGCAAAAAGAGCAGGAGCAATCAATTCAGAGACAAGCTATGTTCTTGACTACTTTGATGTAGATAAGCCTGACTATCTTGCTAATGTTTATACCCAAGTAAAAGATATGGATATTAGGGGTATAGATGATATTAATAAATGCATCTCACTAAAAGAGGCCTGGAATATAATGCAGAATGAAAATATTGTTACCCTTCCAGTCCTTAATAAGAAGAACACTTTAGAAGGTTTAATAACTGTTGATGATATTGCTAAAATAAATATGGATATTTATGATAGCAGCCTATTAGGAACTGCTAAAACATCAATCCAAAACATTGTTGACACCTTAGAAGGTGAACTTATAACAGGTTCCAATGATGATTATATAGATGGTGGAAAAGTATTAATTGCAGCAGCTAACCCAGAGCTTATGGAAAGTTACATTAATAAAGGTGATGTGGTTATTGTAGGTAACCGTTACGAATCACAATTAAGTGCTATTGAAATGAATGCAAAATGTCTTATAATTAGTGACGGAGCGGCTGTTACTAAAAGCATGAAATCAATTGCAAGTAAGGCAAAGTGTATTATTATAACTACTCCTTATGATACATTTACGGTTGCAAGAGTTATTAATCAAAGTATGCCTGTTGGCTACTTCATGAGAAGCAATAATTTAGTGAGTTTTAATCTAGACGACGAAATAAATGAAGTTAGGACAACTATGGCAAAGCATAGGTTTAGATATTTCCCAATCCTTGATGACGAAGGTAATTATGTAGGTATGGTATCTAACCGAAACTTACTTGGTGCCAAACAAAAACAAGTAATTTTAGTTGATCATAATGAAAAAAGCCAAGCAATAGAAGGAATAGAAGAAGCCAATATACTTGAAATTATTGACCACCATCGAATAGGCAATTTAGAAACCCTAAACCCTATCTTCTTCAGAAATCAGCCCCTTGGTTGCACATCTACAATAATTTATATTATGTACAAGGAAAATGGAATAGAAATAGATAAAAAAACAGCAGGTCTTTTGTGTTCTGCAATTATTTCCGATACACTTATATTTAAATCTCCTACTTGTACAAGGCAAGACATAGATGCAGCTCAGGAACTTGCAGAAATCGCTAAAATAGACGTTTTCAAATATGCTAAGAAAATGTTCTCAGCAGGCAGTTATTTGAAGAAAAAAAGTCCAGAGGAAATTCTCCATCAAGACTTTAAAACATTTCTCCTAGGAGATTATAATATTGCAGTAGGACAGATAAATTCTATGGACAAGGATGGTCTAACCTCAATCAAAGAAAAACTAATACCATATGTAGATGACTATATCAATAAACACAATTTAGATATGATTTTCTTTCTACTAACTGATATTCTAGATAGTTCATCAGAACTTTTGGCCTGGGGTCAAAAATCAGATGATATAGCAAGAAAAGCATTTGGATTAAATGAAGAAGAAAAACTATATCTACCTGGTATTGTTTCAAGAAAAAAACAATTTATACCAAGTATTATGAGAGCTATACAGCAAGAGTTGTGATACATTGACAAAATATTACTTTTAAGATAAAGTAAAGTAGATAGTATATTTTTATTAACAAATAAATTAAAATGAGGGGGACGGATTATGGAACTTAGAGGTAAAGTTGTTATAGCACAAGGTGGGGGGCCCACTGCTGTAATCAATCAGTCTTTAGTAGGCGCAGTTTTAGAGTCAAGAAAGTTTCCACAAATTACAAGAGTGTATGGTGCAGTTAACGGAGTTAATGGTATTATCAATGAAAACTTTATTGACTTAAGCCAAGAGACAACCAATAATTTGGAGCATATTGCTAACACACCATCTTCAGCACTATTTTCTACAAGGGATAAGCCAGATGAAGCTTATTGTAAAGAGATGTTTAAAGTATTTAAAGCTCACGATGTAAAGTATTTCTTTTATATTGGAGGGAATGACTCTGCAGATACTGTAAGAATTGTTAATGATTATGCAGAAAGTGAAGACTACCAGTTTAGGGCAATTCATATTCCTAAAACAATTGATAATGATTTGCTAATGAATGACCATACTCCAGGATATCCATCAGCAGCAAAGTATGTTGCCCAAGCATTTATGGGGCTTAATTTAGATAATAAGGCCCTTCCAGGGGTTCATGTAGGAGTGGTAATGGGAAGAGATGCAGGCTATTTAACGGCAGCCGCAGCCGCCGCTAAAAAGTATCCTAACGATGGACCACATTTAGTATATCTTCCAGAGCGAGCATTTGATGAAAAACAGTTTTTAAAGGATGTTCAAGAGGCTAATGCTAAATATGGACGTTGTATAATTGCAGTTTCAGAAGGAATTAGAGATGCAGCTGGTCAACCAATCATTTCCAAACTCCAAGAAAGAGAAGTTGATTCCCATGGCAATATTCAACTGTCTGGTACAGGAGCTTTAGGAGACGAGCTTGTTAATCTTATTAAGGCCAATACAAACATTGAAAGAGTTAGATCTGATACCCTAGGTTATATCCAAAGGTCATTTGTGGGATGTGTATCAGAGGTTGACCAATTAGAGGCAAGAGAAGTAGGAGAAAAAGCAGCACAGTTTGCCATTTGGCATAATGTAGATGGTTCTGTTACAATTAATAGAACTGGGTCATATTCAGTTGATTATGGAATTACGGATCTAAGCAATGTTGCAAAGTATACAAGAGGAATGCCAGATAATTTTATTAATGGAGCAGGTAATCATGTAACAGATGAATTCCTTAGCTATCTTCGCCCACTTCTTGGCAGAGATATGCCTCAGGCGCATTGTCTTAGAGCACCTATGGCTAGTAAAATACTTAGATAAGATCTAAAAGGATAGAAAGTAGTGACTAAATGTTAGGGATATATTACTTAATCTTATGTATATTAGTGGGACATATCATTAGTTCCTTAGCATTTCCAAAATTAAAAACATTTTCTAATAAAACATATAAGGGAAGGAATATAGGAGCTCCAAGGGAGTTCCTATTATTTCCTTCCTATTTTGTAATGGGCACAATCCTAGTAACTTGGACTACATATATAATTGCATATATGTCAAGGAGTCTCTCTTCTCCATTAACCCTTGCAAATGGGCTGGTGATTTCTTTTTATACGGTTTTATGTGTTTTGTATTATGGGAAGGTTTGTTTTGAAGATAGAAAACATGATAACCCTGGAGGGGTTACAAAAGGGGAATTGGTGTTTTTGTTCCTGATCATCTTATTATCAATTTTTCTAATGTGGTTTACATTTTATATAATAGATGACGTAGCCCATGTAGGATTTACTGTGTTTAGTGATTTTTCACCCCATATAGGAATGGTGCGTTCTTTCTCAAAGGGTAATAACTTTCCAACTCAATATACATTTTTTGCAGGAGAAGATATAAGGTATCATTTTATGTTTTTCTTTCTAATAGGGAACCTGGAATTTTTGGGACTTAGATTAGATTTTGCATTTAATATACCAAGTGTGTTAGGGCTTATTTCAACTTATTTATTACTCTATGTCTTGGCTGTTAAGATAAGTGGAAAGAGAAAGGTTGGATATTTAACTGCTTTGTTTTTCACCTTTCGCAGCTCTCCTAGTTTATTTAAATATCTAGCACAGATAGCAAATGATTCAAATGTTTTTGAGGCCTTATCCAGCAACACTGATTATATAGGCTTTACACCAAAAGAAGACTGGGGATTATGGACCTTAAATGTATATTGTAATCAAAGACACTTTGCCTTTTCTTTGGCGGTGCTTTTACTCCTTCTTATAATGTTTTTACCAAGGCTATATAAAATGTTTTCTAGCATTAAAGATTTAAAAAGGGATAAGAAGATAAAGAATATATTCTTTGCCAAGGAAGCTTGGCTAGTAAAAGATTATAAAACAGCAATATTTGCTGGGATTTTAGCTGGATCAACCGCTTTTTGGAATGGAGCTAGTCTAATAGCCCTTATATCCATATTATTTATAATGACAATCTTGTCTGCTAACCGGTTAGAGTATTTAATTACAGCTCTTATTGCAACGGGTCTATCACTACTTCAATCAGCCTTTTTTGTGAAAGGTTCACCTGTATCTCCGCAGATTTATTTTGGATTTATAGTAGAAAATCCAAATGTTTTTAGTGTAATTCAATATTTAATCAGCTTGTTTGGAGTTTTGCTCTTAGTATTACTTGTTTCATTTGTCTTAAAAACTGGTGTCGACAGATATATAATGATTGCATTTTTAGGGCCTGCCATTATTACATTTGCAGTATCTTTAACTCCAGATGTAACTGTAAATCATAAATATCTAATGATTACAGTTATGTTACTTGGAATATACGCAGCAGACTTTGTAGTATATATATTTGGGAAAAAAGATGTTTTATATAAGGGGATTGGTGTGATATTGATTATCCTCATGACCTCGACTGGTCTTTATGACTTTACAACTTTGGTAAGAAGTAATAAAAGAACAGTGAATTTGGAATTAAATCATGAAATAACCAACTGGATAGAAGATAATTCATCTAGCCAGGATATATTCCTAACGGCTCCTTATGCACTGAATCAAGTTGTACTTGGTGGCCCATCCCTTTATCAAGGTTGGACCTACTTTGCATGGTCAGCAGGATATGATACACATTCCCGCAACCAGCAAGTTCATTTAATGTATGAAGGGGAATCACCTAGTGATTTGGATGATTTAATAAAGGAAAACAATATTCGCTACATTATTGTAGATAAGGATAATCGAGTTTCAGAGGATTATAATTTAAATGAATATAATATTATGAATACTTATGAAAAGGTCTTTGAATATGGAAGTGGGCAAGATAAGCTTTCTATCTATGATTGCACTCTTTTGAAGAATGATTTAGAGTATTGAAGAAAGAGTTGACAAAAAACCATCAAATATATATTATTAATAGCGAATAAAGATTAAAAAGCATATGATGGAACGAGTTTATATAGAAAGGCAGAGACAGCTTTGGAAGGTTACAAAGACATTGAAAAAAGTATTATTACAATATATAGAAAGCCAATATGGCGCAAATTTATAAAGGCAGTAAATGATTATGAGCTAATTAATGAAGGGGATAAAATAGCAGTATGTATCTCTGGTGGTAAGGACTCAATGCTTTTAGCAAAGCTAATGGAAGAAATACATAGGTATGGGCGAATCAAATTTGACCTTGAATTTATTGTAATGGATCCTGGCTATAATCAGGAAAACAGGCAAAAGATAATAGACAATGCAAAGATTCTAAATATACCAATTAAAATATATGAATCAGATATATTTGAAATAGTCGATGAAGTAGATAAATCACCCTGTTATCTTTGTGCTAGAATGAGAAGAGGGTTTTTATATAGTAAGGCCAAGGAGATGGGATGTAATAAAATAGCATTAGGACATCATTTTGATGATGTAGTTGAAACAATCCTAATGGGTATGTTGTATGGGTCCCAGATTCAAACTATGATGCCTAAACTTCATAGTAGAAACTTTGAAGGTCTAGAATTAATACGGCCAATGTATCTAGTTAAGGAAAATGATATAATAAACTGGACACACCACAATGACTTATCATTTATAGCATGTGCATGTAGAATGACAGATGAAAGTGCTAGTGATAGCGGTTCAAAACGTGATGAAATGAAAGAACTAGTAGCTCATTTTAGAACAATAGACAAAAGCATTGATGCTCATATTTTTAGGAGTGTTGAGAATATAAACTTAGATACGATTATTGCTTATAAAAAGGATGGCAAAGTGCATCATTTTTTAGATGATTATGATAAGATAGAAGAGGAATAGTAAATGGAAATGGAAAGTGAGTTTTCAAGGTCAGCCTTACTCCTTGGCCATGAGGCCATGGATAGAATTACCAGATCTCGAGTAGCTGTATTTGGAGTAGGCGGAGTTGGTGGCTATGTGGTAGAATCCCTAGTTAGAACAGGTGTAGGTGAAATTGATATCATTGACAACGATAAGGTGTGCCTTTCTAATATTAATAGGCAGATTATTGCAACAAGGAAATCCCTTGGTAGGTATAAAGTTGACGTTATGAAGGAAAGGATTTTAGACATTAATCCAAGTGCAATTATTCATGATTACAAATGTTTCTTTTTACCAGACAATGCCCATGAATTTGATTTTTCAAAGTATGATTACATAGTAGATGCAATAGATACAATAACAGCAAAGCTAGAACTTATTAATAGAGCGAAAGAATTTAATGTTCCTATTATTAGCTGTATGGGTGCAGGTAATAAACTTGAACCAACAAGGCTTGAAGTTGCAGACATCTATGAGACTAGCGTATGTCCTTTGGCAAAGGTTATGAGAAGACTACTACGAGCCAGGGGAGTAAAGGATTTAAAAGTTGTCTATTCTAAAGAAAATCCAATTAAACCACTAAGAGACTTAGACGAAAATAGTGACAGGAAAGAAAGAGCGACTCCTGGAAGTGTATCATTTGTACCATCTGCAGCAGGATTAATTATTGCAAGTGAGGTTATAAAGGATTTAGCTGTAAGGGATAAAGAGTTTTTTGTACAGGATATTGCTAATGAGGCTTTTGGTTGATAATAATAGCACATGAAAGTATAGGGAAGAAATTAAAGACAAGCAACTAATAACAAATTGATAGTAGAAAAGGTGATGAATATGAACAATAATTTAAACGAAAAAGCAAAGAGACAATTAAGTGAAAATGGACAAAGTTATGATTATTATAGTATTTCCTCTTTAGAAGATGAAGGTTATGATATTAAGCGCTTACCCTATTCCATCAAGGTATTGTTAGAATCTGTACTTCGTGGGTGGGATGGACATGCTATTAAAGATGAGCATATTCGCAATTTGGCTAATTGGACAAAGCAAGATTATAAAGGTCAAGAGGTTCCTTTTAAACCAGCAAGAATTATTTTGCAGGACTTTACTGGAGTGCCAGCAGTTGTTGATCTTGCGGCTCTTAGAGACGCAATGAATAATTTAGGTGGCGATGTAAAAAAGATTAACCCAGAAATTCCAGTTGACTTAGTTATTGACCACTCTGTACAAGTTGATAGATATGGAACTGTAGAAGCACTAGACCAAAACATGAAGATAGAATTTAAAAGAAATAAGGAACGCTATGAATTCTTACGCTGGGCACAGGAAGTGTTTGAAGACTTTGGTGCTGTTCCACCTGCAACAGGAATTGTTCATCAAGTGAATTTAGAGTATTTAGCAAGTGTAGTAGCTAAGACAGAAGAAGATGGAAAAGAGACTATATTCCCAGATACTTTAGTTGGAACTGACTCCCATACAACTATGGTTAATGGCCTAGGAGTGCTAGGTTGGGGTGTTGGTGGTATAGAAGCTGAGGCAGGAATGCTTGGACAACCATCATATTTTACTGTTCCAGATGTTGTTGGAGTTAAATTAGTTGGAGAATTAAAAGAAGGGACAACAGCAACAGATGCAGCTCTTAAACTAACACAAATTCTAAGAGAACACGGAGTTGTTGGTAAATTTGTAGAATATTATGGCCCAGGAATGCAAAAGTTATCACTAGCAGACCGTGCAACTATTGCAAATATGGCTCCAGAATATGGTGCAACTTGCGGCTTCTTCCCAGTTGATGAAGAAACTCTTGATTATTTGAAATTAACAGGTAGACCTGATGAGCATATAAAGCTGGTAGAGTCTTATTTAAAAGCAAATGATATGTTCTATTCTTCTGAAGCAGAAAATTCAGTTTATACTGATGTTATAGAATTTGATTTAAGCACAATAGAAACAAGTCTTTCTGGTCCAAAACGCCCTCAAGATTATATTACCCTTGGTGATATGAAAGAAAAGTTTATTGATTCTATAACAGAATCAGTAGGTAGTTGTGGTCATGGATTAACAGAGGCGGAATTTGATAAAAAAGCAGATATTAAATTAGAAGATGGAAGAGAGTCAACCCTTGAAACAGGATCAATTGTTATTGCTTCTATTACATCTTGTACCAATACATCCAATCCATTTGTTATGCTAGGAGCAGGCCTTCTTGCTAAAAATGCAGTTGAAAATGGACTACAAGTTCCAGCTCATGTAAAGACTTCTCTAGCTCCAGGTTCAAGAGTGGTAACAGGTTACTTAGAAAATGCTGGACTTCAAGAGTATTTAGACAAATTGGGATTTAATACAGTAGGATATGGTTGTGCAACATGTATTGGAAACTCTGGTCCACTACCAGAAGCTGTGGAAGAGAAGATTATTGAAAATGATTTGATAGTAACATCTGTATTATCAGGTAATCGTAACTTTGAAGGGCGAATCCATCAAAATGTTAAGGCTAATTACCTAGCTTCTCCTATACTTGTAGTTGCTTATGCTCTTACAGGAACGGTTAATATTGATTTAAGGAATGAAAGTCTAGGGAAAAATAAAGAAGGCAAGGATGTATATTTAAAAGACATTTGGCCAGATGGGAAGGAATTACAAAAACTTGTAGTAGGCTGCGTTACACCAGAATTGTTTAATGAGGAATATGGCAACATATATACAGCAAATGAGTTGTGGAATGACATCGAAATTGGGGATAGCCCATTATATGACTTTGATGAAGATTCAACATATATTCAAAATCCACCTTTCTTTGATAATTTAACAAAAGATCCAACTACTATTAAACCATTAGAAGATCTTAGAGTTGTTGGGAAGTTTGGAGATTCTGTAACAACAGACCACATTTCTCCAGCTGGTGCAATTAGCAAAAACTCACCTGCAGGTAAATATCTTCTAGAGCGAGGAGTGCCAGTAGAGGAATTTAACTCTTATGGCTCAAGACGTGGTAATCATGAAGTTATGATGAGAGGTACATTTGCAAATATTCGTATCCGTAACCAAATGGCACCTGGCACAGAGGGTGGAGTAACAAAATACTTACCAACAGGCGAAGTTATGCCAATATATGATGCATGTATGAAATATAAAGAGGATGGTACAGGTTTAGCAATACTTGCTGGTAAAGATTATGGAATGGGCTCATCTCGTGACTGGGCAGCAAAAGGGACGAATCTCCTTGGAATAAAAACAGTAATAGCAGAGAGTTACGAACGTATTCACCGCTCCAACCTAGTAATGATGGGTGTGCTACCACTTCAATTCTTAGACGGAGAATGTGCAGATTCACTTGGCTTAAAAGGAGAAGAAGCCTTCTCAGTAGAAATTGACGACAATGTAAGACCTGGTGATGTGTTAAAGGTAAGAGCAACCGACAGTAGTGGTAAATCTACTGAGTTCTCAGCAATCGCAAGATTCGACTCAGAAGTTGAGATGGATTACTACCGCCATGGTGGTATCTTACAGATGGTACTTCGTGAAAAGCTTAATGATTAGTAGGTGATTGGTACCCCCCTGATTGGTACCAGGTACAATTAGGGAAACAGCTAGAAGGCCTATGAAATAAGGATTCAGGTAACAATCAGTGG
>CAZUDG010000038.1:0-7092 GCA_964618775.1 uncultured Lachnospiraceae bacterium
GGTACCCACTATATGTGTCTAAAACAAATCCCCTTGAATCTTAGCGAAATCCAATGGTGGTGAAGATTCAAATGTTTTGTTTGATAGGTTTGATAACTCTCCAGTAACTTGTGGGAATGTTAGCTTTTGGGAATGGAGTAACTGATGTTTTAAGTTATACTTTCTCTTGAATATATCATTGGTTTTTCTATCGCCGTATTTATAGTCACCTATTATTGGATGTCCTATAGATGCAAGGTGTGCACGAATTTGATGGGTTTTACCTGTGATTAGCTTGATTTGTATTAAACTAAAGTCATGTTTATTATTTATGGGCTTATATTCCATAGCAAACTCTTCACTATCCTTTGTTTGGTCTGGTGATACTTCCGCCTTATTATTAGTTTCATCTTTGGTGATGTAACCTGATATGTTCATTTTTTCTTTTAAGTTTCCTAAGACTATACTAATATAATATTTTTCAATTAGACGGTCATGAAATAGCCCTGAGATGGTTTGTAAGCCAATAAGGGATTTACCTGCTATAATTAAGCCTGATGTATTACGGTCTAACCTATTACAAATAGATGGCTTAAAGGTTTGTAAGTCTTGTTTATTTATACTCTTTGTGGTTAACAAATAAGATATTATTTGTTCATTTAAAGAAATATCAATGTCTTCAGCCTTTTGAGACAAAAGACCTGTTGGCTTGTTTACTACTAAAATGTTATCATCTTCATAAATTATAGAAAACTCTTGCTCTACTATTGAGATTTCAACTTCTTCACTAAATTTCGCTATTGTTTCATCAGATAAGAACATTTTTATGTCATCACCTATGTTTACTTTTTCCGACCCTTTAGCTTTCTTATCATTTAGGGTAATGTTCTTCTTTCGTAACATTTTAAAGATAAAGCTTTTTGGTGCTTTATTAAGTTGTTTAAATAACAATTTGTCTAATCTTTGTCCAGCTTCATTATCATTAACTTTAAAACTCTGCATATAACCTCCAGTTATAATCTGAAATATTATTTTTTTAAATCCATAAGTTCCTCATCTGTTAAAAGTCTGTATTCGCCTAATTCAAGGCTTTCATCAAGGACCAAATTCCCCATACTCACCCTTTTTAAATAAGATACTTCCATATCTAGTGCTTTAAACATCCTCTTTACTTGGTGAAACTTACCTTCGTATATAGTTAAATAAACTTCTGATCTTTCATCTGACTTTAATATATCTAAATGGGCAGGAAGGGCTATAAATTCATCGCTTATTCTAATTCCTTGGTTAAATTGTAGCCTTTCTTGCTCCGTTACCCTGCCTTCAACAAGGGCATAATAGGTTTTAGGGACCTTGTTGTTTGGAGATAATAACTTATGGGCCAGATCCCCATCATCGGTAATAAGTAGCAAACCCTCCGTATCTTTATCTAATCTGCCAACTGGAAATATATCCTTTTGATATGCTTTATCAATTAAATCAATCACAGTCTCATCAAAATTATCTTTAGTTGCAGATACAACACCTCTAGGCTTATTTAACATAAAATAAACATATTCCCTGTAATTAAGCTCCTTTTGCTCAAAATAAACTTTATCTGTATCTGTCTTAACTTTATGTGCTGGGCTTTTAATTACTTGATTATTAACCTTAACTTTGCCCTTTTTTATATGATCTTTAACTTCTTTTCTAGAACCTATTCGTAAATCTGCCAAATATTTGTCAAGACGTATTAATTTACCCATGTCATCCCTCTCTAGAACTTAAAGCTTGTCTAATGTTTAAAAGAAAAATCATTAATTGTTGATAAACTTTGTAAATGATAGTTTTCTGCAATACTATCAAGCTTATGGTTAAATGCCTCTAGTTTTACTATATCTTTAGTCTGATATACTTGATTAAATTCTTTTTGTATCTCATTAACTTCCTCTTCTGTCAGGACTTTATTAAGGTTTTGTATGTTTGTTAATATATCTGCTACCATGCTTGCTTTAAATCCAAATGAATTCTGTGCTTCTTTGATTTCATGCCTAATAGCTGACATCTCTTGGTCTAAAACTATTATTGCGTCTGCCGCTTTTGATAATCTCTTCCTAATGTCTATTGGCATATCCCCTTGATACTTATATTGTAAGGAGTGTTCAATTGTAGACCAGAAATTCATAGCTAAAGTTCTAATTTGTATTTCAACTTGCACTTCTTTGTGGCCTTTTAATGTCTCCACTGTATAATAAGCTACAATATGATAGCTTCTATAGCCACTTTTTTTCATTTTGGCAATATAATCTTTTTCCTCTTTTATTCGCATATCCTCACGATGTCTTATAATATCTACTACTGCATCAATGTCTTCAACAAACTGGCATATTATTCGAATTCCAGCTATATCATCGACTGCTTCTTCAATTCTATCAAAATCAATATTCTTCTTGTGAGCTTTGTCCATTATACTTGATATAGACTTGACCCTCCCTTGTACAAGTTCAATTGGTGAGTACTCATCCATATTCCTAAATTCATTAATCAAATGGTTAAACTTCACCATTAATTCATCTACGCACAATTTGTATGGATCTAAGGTTTCTCTCCAGAATTGCGTTTCCATTATTTGCTTCAACCCCTTTATATTTTACATTTATTTTCCCATAAATACATCTTTTATTAGTAACAACCTATAATTAATATACCACAAAATGGCTCAAAAACATATGTTTGTATAAAAGATTAATATTTTGCTCTTGATAACATTTCAGCTTCACCGGTAGTTTGTAAATATTTCAATATATAATAAGGATTTATAGAAAGCTCCCCAGAATGAGCCTCTATATATATGCCCAAATGTAAATGTACATCAAATTGGCCTATTGTGCCTTCTGGACCATATCCACTATCACCCATATATCCTAGAAACTGGCCAGCTTCTACAGGGTCCCCAACTTCAATGTCATCCGCATATGAATCAAGATGGGCATAGTAAAAGTAGGATCCACCTTCACTACGAATTCCTATACGATAGCCACCTTGTTCTAGCCAACCTTTTTGTTCCACAATACCCTTTGTCATAGAAACTATTTTGTGTTTTCCCCTAACATTATCTCTTGCCATTAAATCTGTACCTTCATGGCTCCTGTCTCCACCGTAAGACCTTGGTGCATTCCAGGTGTTTTCGAAACTTATATTAGATTCATCTTCTTTTGATTTGACCACAGGAAAAGATTCAATATCATTAAAAATGTTAAAATAGTAATCTCTTAATTGTATAAAATTTTTATCATAAATTAAACTCTTTAAAAACAAATCTACATTACACTTATTCATTTTCTTAATACCAAAAGTAGAATAATTATAGATTAACATATAAAGGGTTAATATATCGTATTCATCATATTGCCCAGATTCAGTTGGACTTGCTTCTATATCAGTGGGTTTACTAAATGTATTATTTATATAATTTTCTTTTGAACCTATAAGATCCTCAATTTCTTCATCAGAAATGTTCATTTCTCTAAACAAGTCATAATTAATATTTTCATTTCTTATTATATGTAGAATCTGATTTATCTCAATAATATTAATGATATTTACTACTACATAAACAAGGACCACTAACAAGGCAAGTTTATAGTTAGTAGGAGTTGCTATTTTATTTTTGGAATTGTTACTGCTACCTTTATAAGTAATTTCCCTGCTAGATCTTTTTACCTTTTTTTCTATATTATAAAAACCCATCAACCTTGAAAGCATAAAACCACCCTGTCCTTATCTATGATACATTATTGTATGATAAGAATGGTGGTATTTATGCTAAAGCCTATTTAAATGTAAATAATTAGTCTTATATCTAATGATTTTATATATTTTCAATAACCTTTTCTAAGTACTTATAAACTCTAATAGTAGAGGGTATATTTAGCCTCTCTTGTGGTGTATGGATATCATCCATATCAGGACCTAGGGAAACTATATCCACATCTGGTATTTTGCCTGCGAAGAAACTGCATTCCAATCCTGCATGAATTGCAGCAAGAATTGGTTTTTCATTATACATTTCCTTATAGACCTTTTCCATATGGTCCCTAAGAGGTGAGTCCACCTTATATTCCCAAGCTGGATATTGTCCACCAACATAATAGTTGCCACCCACAAGCTTTCCAAGGGAATCTAACTTGTTGCTTATAAACTCCTTGTAACTATTAATTGAACTTCGAACACTATGACGAAATACAGCACTCTCTTCATTCATTCTAAGTACGCCTATATTAAGTGAACTCTCTACTAAATCATCAAAAGCACCGCTCATTTTTTGCACACCATTTGGAACATGAATTAAATAAAGTAAAATCTTTTCAAATGTTTTTTCATCTATACATTTGTATTCCTTACTTTCAAATGTTTCTGCATTTAATGTTAAATCAGGCTCTGTCACAGATAATTCACTCTGATAACGATTAGATAAGGTTTCAAAAAGAGTTTCAAATTCATCATAGGAGTCAGGATCTATACAAATTTCTGCATAAGCATCTCTTGGTATAACATTATCTTTTTGGCCACCTTCTATAGATATCAAATGATAGTCAAAGGATTCTTTTAGCTCAAACAATAATCTTCCTAATAGTTTTGTTGCATTAGTACGGTTCCTATGAATTTCCGCACCAGAATGGCCACCTTTCAAATTGTTTATTGCTATTTGAATCTTTAAGCCATCTACATTTGTATGAACAAGGGGAATTTCACAAGAAGCAGTTAAGCCACCTGCTGAACTAATTAATAATGTTCCTTCCTCTCCTGAGTCCATATTTATTAAATATTTACCTTGAAGCACGGACACATCAAGGCCTATAGCACCATCCATACCAACTTCTTCATCAGTGGTAAACACAGCTTCTAATCTAGGATGCTTTAAATCATTATCATCTAAAAAAGCAAGTGCATATGCTATTGCAATCCCATTATCTGCACCAAGTGTAGTATTATTAGCATACAAATAATCTCCATCCACCAACAAATCTAACCCATCATTTACAAAGTCATGATTAGACTCCGGAGTCTTTTCACATACCATATCCATATGACCTTGTAAAATTATTGCAGGCGAATCCTCATACCCCTTCGTTGCTTCCTTAAATATCACAACATTTTCAAACTCATCTTGTATATAGTCCAGGTTTCTACTTTTAGCAAAGTCCACCAAATAATTACTAATAGCCGTATTATTATGAGATCCCCTTGGAACCCCCGAAATCTCATTAAAAAACCCGAATACATTTTTATAATCTCTATCTCTTAATATATAATTCATACAACAACCTTTCTTACTCTATCTACCCACAGTGACCTGATGTAATAACATAATAAGGGCGGCTTTTGTGCCTTTCACAAGGGAACCATTATTATGTTCTTACACCAGGTCCCGAGATCGGCTACGATTATCTAATTCTTAAAACTATGAATCGGAGCAGGAATTCTGCCTCCACGATTTATAAAATCTTCACAAGAAAAATTATTCACTGGCATAATTGGGGCGTATCCCAACAATCCACCAAACTCAACCATGTCTCCAACCTCTTTGCCTTTAACAGGTATTAATCTAGCCGCAGTGGTTTTATTATTTATCATTCCAATTGCCATTTCATCAGCAATAATTCCTGATATAGTAGAAGCCTTGGTATCTCCTGGAATTGCTATCATATCTAGTCCTACTGAGCATACACAAGTCATTGCTTCTAGCTTCTCTATTGTAAGGGCTCCCGCTTGAACTGCTTTTATCATTCCCTGATCTTCACTAATAGGAATAAATGCACCGCTTAGTCCGCCTACATAAGAAGAAGCCATAACTCCACCTTTTTTGACTTGATCATTAAGTAGGGCTAGAGCAGCAGTTGTGCCCGGTGCACCAACATATTCTAGACCTATTTCTTCAAGAATATCCGCAACACTATCTCCAACAGCAGGTGTTGGGGCAAGGGATAAGTCCACAATTCCAAATGGAACATTTAACATAGAGGCTGCCTCTTTTGCTACAAGTTGGCCTACCCTAGTGATTTGAAAGGCTGTCTTCTTAATGGTTTCACATAGTGTTTCAAAGTCAGCTCCACGAACTCGTCTTACTGCAGTTTTAACCACACCTGGTCCAGAAACTCCAACATTTATAACACAATCTCCTTCTGTTATTCCATGAAAGGCACCTGCCATAAATGGATTATCATCTGGTGCATTACAAAACACCACAAACTTAGCACAACCAATAGAATCATCTTCTTTTGTCAATTCTGCAGTTTCTAAAATTACCTCACCAAGTAATTTTACGGCATTCATATCAATTCCAGTACTAGTTGAACCAACATTTACACTAGAGCATACTCGCTCAGTTGTAGCAAGGGCCTTAGGAATAGACATAATTAAATTCAAGTCTGACTTGGTCATGCCCTTTGATACTAAGGCACTGTAACCACCAATAAAATTAACCCCGACTTTTTTAGCGGCCTTATCAATAGTATGGGCTAAGGTTATAAAATCATCGGGATTTTTACAGGCGGATGCACCAATTATTGAAATTGGAGTAATTGAAATTCTTTTATTAACAATTGGAATCCCGTATTTTCTTTCAATTGCAGCACCTGTAGACACTAAATCCTTGGCCACAGTCGTAATTTTTTTATATATATTATTATTTAATTCATCTAAATCATCACTAATACAGTCAAGTAGGCTAATCCCAAGAGTAATCGTCCTAACATCAAGATTCTCTTGTTCTATCATACGATTGGTCTCTGTAACTTCATTCAAATTTATCATAAAGGTTCTCCTTACAATCTGTGCATTTTATTGAAAATATCTTCATGTTGCGCCTTTATAGAAACTCCAGTTTCCATACCTACTCTATCTAAATCACTAATAAATTCATCAAAGTTTTTAGATGAATTACTCGTATCTACAATCATCATCATGTTAAAATAACCAGTAACAATTGTCTGTGAAATATCAAGTATGTTTACCTGGCATTCTGAAAGATAGCTGCAAACCTTTGCGATAATTCCTACTCTATCCTTACCTATAACCGTAATTATTGTCTTATTCATTTTAACTTTACCTTTCCTTTTTGTTGTGTTGTTG
>CAZUDG010000038.1:7192-17869 GCA_964618775.1 uncultured Lachnospiraceae bacterium
GTTGCTATGTGGTGGATAAAACCTCGCTATGTTCATCTCTTTTGGCGACACTTAGCATGGCTCTTACATTTTGCTCACTTGTGTGCTGGCTTAGTTCTTGTTTGGCAGTTTCATATGCCAATTCTACTAGGTTGTTTTCTCTACTTAAATGTATTAGGGATATGTATTTTAATTTATTATGAAACAATCTACTTATTAAATCAGCGGAGTTCTCGTTTGATAAATGTCCTTCTTTACCGCTAATCCTTTGTTTTAGAAAATATGGGTACTGGCCAACCATTAACATGTTTTCATCATGATTTGATTCTAAAAACAGGATGTTTGATGACTCTAACTTTGAAACAGTATAATCGGTAAATTCTCCTAAATCATTGGCCATTCCAATTTTACTACCATTAGATTTGAAGGTGTAACAAACTGGATTGGCAGCATCATGGGAGATTGAAAATGGTTCAACAATTATATCATTTATTAGAAACTCCTTATCTGGCTCAATAGCTATAAGTCTCTGTTCAGATAAGTTCTTATATTTCTTTTTGGAAAGAATTGCTTCTA
This sequence comes from uncultured Lachnospiraceae bacterium, assembly GCA_964618775.1. Lineage (GTDB taxonomy): Bacteria > Bacillota > Clostridia > Lachnospirales > Lachnospiraceae > JAAYRG01. The sequence continues at coordinate 7,748 of CAZUDG010000038.1, forward strand.
GTGTTTCTTTGGTCCCGTAAACTGGGATATTATAACGTTTTGCTAATGTTCCTAAACTATTAATATGATCTGTGTGTTCATGGGTAATTAAAACACCATCTAAATTTGAAGGATCAACATCAATATTTTTAAGTCCATTTTCAATTTTTTTACAACTTACACCTGTATCAACTAACAGATTTGTATTGCTATTGCCAATATAGCTGCAGTTTCCACTACTGCCACTGGCAAGGCTACATATTTCCATCTTTATGACCATGCCTTTCGTGTTTTCACTTATCATTAATTTAGCATATAATTGCGAACTTTGTTTTGCAACAGAAGCTTAGTATAGAAAGATCTAAACTTCATTTTTCCTGTATCACCCATAGGGACCAGGCATAACAACATAATAAGGGTGACTTTTGCATTCTTTTGCAACGGAACCCTTATTATGTTGTTATGCCTGGTCCCGGCTTCGATACAATAAAGTTCGCAATTATTTGTTAATATCAAGTAACTCATTAATTTGATTTCTTAATTCATCTTTAGTGCCTGCGTTTATTATAACATCACTGGCATAATTTTTATATTCTTCATCACTTAATTGCTTATTCATAATTTTTTTAATCTTCTCGTCAGAGTAATTTCTTGATTCTTTAAGTCTTCTAATCCTTAGGTCTATTGGGGTATGTACAAACCAAATTCTGTCACATATATCTTTGAGATTAGCTTCCTTTGGTAGGGCGGTTTCAATACATGCATAAGCATAATTTTCCCTAGACTTTTCTTTAATAATGTCTGCAACTTCTTTCATAACATAAGGATGGCTAAATGAATTCAGCTTTAAAAGTTCATTCTTATCCTTGTATACTATAGATCCAAGTTTTCCTCTATCTATTTTGCCTGCTTTGTCTAATATGGAAGGGCCGAAATGCTCTACTGTTAAATTATAAGAGATGCAACCTTTTTCCATGAGTTTATGAGCTATTTTATCAGTATTAATGATATAAGCCCCATACTCTTCTTCTAAAAGGTGGGAAACAGTGGACTTACCACTTCCAACTCCACCTGTAATTCCTATTACTTCCATTCTTATCCCACCTCGTACCAGTCCATTCCTGTACTTACTTCTACTTCTAGGGGCACATGAAGGTCTGCTGCATTTTTCATTTCTGTAATTAGTATTTCTTTGGCCTCATCAACTTCTTCGATTTTTGCCTCGATTAATAGCTCATCGTGAACTTGTAAAATAAGTCTGGACTCCATATTTCTAGCCTTCAATTCCTTATTAACATTGTTCATGGCTATTTTTATTATGTCTGCAGCTGTTCCTTGGATTGGTGAATTCATTGCAACTCTCTCGCCAAAGTTTCTTTGCATAAAATTAGAAGATGTAAGTTCTGGTATAGGTCTTCTTCTACCGAACACTGTCGTAACAAAACCCTCTTCTTTTCCTTGTTGAATCAAACCATCAAGAAAGGCTTTTATTTGTGGGTAGGTAACAAAGTACTGCTCTATATATTGGTCTGCTTCTTTTCTCGAAACATTTAAATCTTGTCCTAGCCCAAATGAGCTTATGCCATATATGATTCCAAAGTTAACCGCCTTGGCATTACTTCTTTGAAGAGAAGTTACTTCCTCAAGGGGTGTGTGGAATACTTTTGCAGCTGTGATTTTATGAATATCATCATCTTGCTTGTATGCTTCAATTAGATTTTCATCATCTGACAAATGTGCGAGAACCCTCAGTTCTATCTGGGAGTAGTCTGCATCAAGAAATACAAATCCTTCTTCTGGTGTAAATACCTTTCTTATGGCTCTTCCTAGTTCCAATCTAATTGGAATGTTTTGCAGGTTAGGGTCAGTAGAAGAAAGTCTACCTGTCGCAGCAATGGTCTGGTTGAACTTACTATGAATTCTTCCGTCATCTTCAATGTATCCTGCCAAGCCATCTGCATAAGTAGATTTTAATTTGGCTAAGGTTCTATACTCCGAAACCAGATTAATAATAGGGTGATGGTCCACTAGTTTTTCTAATACGTTTGCAGCTGTTGAATAGCCTGTTTTTGTCTTTTTTGCAAATGGTAAGTTTAGTTTTTCAAATAAGATAACACCTAGTTGCTTAGGAGAATTAATATTAAACTCTTCACCAGCAAGTTCATAAACTTCTTTCTCAAGTTCTTTTATTCTAACTAATAATTTGTCCCCGTATTCCTTAAGTGCATCTTTATCAGTCTTGATCCCCCATTGTTCCATATCATATAAGGTGTAAATTAGGGGCATCTCTATATTAATGTATAAATCATACATATCTATTTCTTTTAACTTACTAATAATAATGTCATAAACCTCAAATGCAACATAGCTTTCATAACATGCATATATGAGGAAATTGTTTGTTTCACTGGCATCATCTTTATCTTGTGTTTCTGATTTATCTTCTACAAAGTCTTCTGCAGCATCCTTTAAAGATTTCTTTCCAAACAGTTCCTTTTGTGACTGGATGGTCATACTTAAATAATCACGGGCAATATCATCAAAATTATAAGTACTATTTAATGGATTGATTAAATATGCTCCAATTCCCATATCATAAACTTTGCTATCATAATTAGCCTTTAGCAAGCTTAACTGGTCCTTCAATCCCATGGTAGCTATTGTATAATTGTTATCTAAAAACTTATCTATGATATTACTTAGAAATTCGATGGATATTTCTCCATCTTTTCTAATAAAATAAACCTCTTCTTTTGAAAATGTAATGGAAAGGCCTAAACAGATATCATTTTCTATAATAAAATTAAGACCAATTAGCTTTTTATCTTGGGCAAAGTCCTGCTCTTTTTCTAACTTAGAATTAATAATCTTATCTGCTTCATCCTTACTATTGATATATTTAAAGTTGTTTTCAATCTTATCATAGGTATTGATTTCCATGTCAAAACGAGCTAGAAAGTTATTAAATTCAAGATTTTTAAATATTACAAATACATCTTCATTATATAAATCATCAAGTCCTGCACCATCAATTTTAAAATCTAAATCCCAATCTGTTACTATAGTAGCTAATTCTTTACTTTTAAGGGCAAGGTCATAATTCTCTTCTAGAGATTCCTTTGCTCTTTTGGGCTTAACATCTTCTATATGGTCATGAGCATTCTCAATGGAACCAAATTCTACTATTAACTTAGTGGCAGTTTTTTCACCTATTCCAGGTACACCTGGAATATTATCTGAGGGGTCACCCATAAGACCTTTTACATCAATAAATTCTGTTGGTGTTACTTGGTATTTTTCTTTTACATCTTTAGCAAAGTAGTCTTCAATCTCTGTCCCGGTACTTTTTGTTTTTGGTATGCGGATTTTAATCTTGTCTGTAGCAAGTTGTAATAAGTCACGGTCACCAGATACAACTGTAACATTATAACCCTGACTATCTCCTCTTTTTGATAAGCTTCCAATAATATCATCAGCTTCATAACCTGGTTTTTCAACCATAGATATACCCATAGCATCAAGAACTTCTTTAACTATAGGTACTTGGGTAACCAAATCATCTGGCATTGGTTTTCTGGTCCCTTTATAGTCCTCATACATTTCATGACGAAAGGTAGGCTTATTAGTATCAAATGCAATAACTAAATACTCTGGTAGCTCCTCGTCAATTATTTTGAATAGTATATTTAAAAAACCATATACTGCATTAGTAGGGACACCCTTAGATGTTCTAAGTCCTGGTAAACCATAAAAAGCTCTATATAAAATACTCATTCCATCTACTAAAACTATTTTCTTATCCATTAAGTAACCATGCCTTTCTTAAATACATATGAAAAGTATGAAATATATCTGCCATATCTTTTTCATATCTGCTCTTTATTTATACATTAATAGTACAATACCGTCCATTCAGGTATATATGTAGCTTGTCCAAATTCTTTTTGTATTATCATATCATTCCACATTGATGAGCCAAAATGCTCTTCCATGGTAGCAGCACCATCTTTATCAACCTGCCTTAAATATAAATATATGCCTGGCAATTGTTCTTCTAACTCTTGTGGTAATTCATTTGAGGGAAGTAGCACAAGTTCTTCATGAGTAAAGTTACTTACTGTTGCCTTTTTTATTACATCTTCTACCACAAATTCACCTATTCTAAAAGTAGAGGTAAGTGCAATTAATCCAATGATAATAAATAATGATAGCCTCTTTCTTATAAATCTTACTTTTTTATTATCAATCTTTTCCTCTGATTTTTCTAAGAGATCAATCAAGTCCTGCCTATAATCACCAGAGAGCTCCTGGTCACAATCCAATTGTTTCATACTTGTTATCAAAGTGTAGTAAACTTCTGTCTCTTCCATACATTCAAGACAAGTTTTTATATGCTTTAGGAAGTCATCTAATTCATCAATATCTAGTTCATTATTGATAAATTGCATAATCATATTTTGTGTTTCCATGCAAGTCATGACAAACCTCCTTTACATATAATTGCCATTAAATATACTAGTATATTTTAACCCTTTTTTGCTTATGTTTCAACCTATAAAAATGTATTGACTCTGGAATAAAAGTATAAAACAAGCCTTTAATGATAAAAAGCCCTGATATCGTTATAATATCAAGGCTCATATTTAAGTTAAATTAAAAATATGGACAATCACAAGTAACTTTTAACTTCATTCACATTCAACGTTTTCAGAGAAATCCGTGTTTATTAAGATAGACACAATCCATTTAACATAATCTTCAATATATTCCTGACTATTATTTGCTGTATATAAAAAATTTAAAAAAGTGCTAACTATTAAGTTAATTGCGTAACTTTCATTACAAACATGAATATCTATGTGTTTAAGAGTATCTTTAACCATTTCAGTAGAATCTTCAATATAATTCACCTTAACTATCTCTTCTAATAAATTTGATTCTTTTAAGATCAACTTTATAATATCACGGTTTTCTTTTATAAATAATATACGCTTTATCAACAAGTGCTCTAATTTACTCTTGTTGTCAAGATGTTTGTATTCATCCAAGGACTCTTTTATTGAATGGAAAAATACAGGTTCAATACCTTCTAAAAAAACTTCTTGCTTTGAATTAAAATGCCTATAAAGTGTAATTTCAGATATTCCTGCTGCTTTTGCAATTTCACTTGTAGTACTTCCTGTAAAACCGTTTTTAACAAAAACAGACATTGCATCATCAATTATTTGCTGGCGCCTTTGTTCTTTACTTAAGCGTGCTTTACTTGCTTTCTTCACATAAACCCCCTTAATTTTGTCTTTTGGCAACCTAAAAACATTTATTTCTACTTGGTTTTTCTTTTTATCATCTTTAATCTAGTGAATTCTTCTCTTTCTTTTTCTTCCAAAGCATTTTCAATTTCAATAACTAATTCAGTATAATAAGGGATTGTAATGTTCTTTAGTGCATTTGCACGTTTTTGTGTTTGTTTAATACTGGCAGCTAATCTATATGCAGAGTTTTCAATCATAGATAGTCGAATGGTTAGGTCTTTCACCTTTCTAAACTTGGAAGTTGCCACATCCAATGTGAATTTAGTATTGTGGAAGGAAAATGTTGGTTTGGACACTGTCTCTTCATACTCAACCAAAGGTATTTCCACCCCCATTATACTTCTTTGCTTAATTCGTATAGAATCCTCTTCAGGAATGGTTTTACTTATCTCATAAACATTATGGATACCCATTTCAATATTAGCCACTTGTAATGCCTCATAAGCCTCTGAAAATGTGCTATCTATTTCATGTTGAATATTTTCAGCTTTATCAATAAGATCCATTAGTTCATTTATTAGTATCATGCGTTTTTTATCCATCAGCTCGTAACCCTGTTTTCCTAGTGCAAGTGAGTTCTTAGCTAAGATAAGATTACCCTTGGTAGGAAATGTATTTGCATTCAAATAATCACCTTACCCTTTATAGTACTTATTCAATATTTCTGTATCTACACGGTCAAGCTCTTCCCTTGGTAAGAGTCTAAGTATATCCCATCCTTTGTCCAAGGTTTCAGCTGTAGAACGATCTTCATTTATTCCTTGATTAATGAAATCTTGCTCTAGTGCTTTACCAAATTCTATATATTTTTTATCAATTGGAGATAGTTCATCCTCACCAATTACACTTGCTAATGCTCTCGCTTCACCAACCCTAGCATAAGAAGCAAATAACTGATTACTAAGATCTTGATGGTCCTCCCTAGTGTAACCTTCTCCAATGCCATCTTTCATTAGACGGGATAAGGATGGTAGTATGCTTATTGGAGGATATATTGATTTTTGATGTAGTGAGCGTTCAAGTACAATCTGCCCTTCAGTAATATATCCTGTTAGATCTGGTATTGGATGAGTGATGTCGTCATTAGGCATAGTCAGAATAGGTATTTGAGTAACCGATCCTTTTGAACCTTTTATTGTACCCGCCCTTTCATATAAGGAAGCAAGCTCAGAATAAAGGTAGCCTGGATATCCTTTTCTGCTTGGAATTTCACCCTTAGATGAAGAAACTTCACGCATGGCCTCAGCATATGAGGTCATGTCTGTTAGTATTACAAGTATGTGCATATCTTTTTCAAAGGCTAAATATTCTGCAGTAGTAAGAGCAACCTTTGGTGTAATAAGACGCTCTACAACTGGATCATCGGAAAGGTTTAGATACATAACTACATGGGAAAGTACCCCACTTTCTTCAAAGGTTTTTCGAAAATAATTGGCCACGTCATGTTTTACACCCATTGCAGCAAATATAATGGCAAATTCTGTATCCCCTTCATCATCTAAAGAAGCTTGTTTTACAATTTGTGTTGCAAGCTGATCATGGGGAAGCCCATTACCAGAAAAAATAGGTAGTTTTTGACCACGAATAAGGGTGGTTAAACTATCAATTGAAGAAATACCAGTTTTTATAAAGTTTCTAGGATATTCCCTTGAAACAGGATTTAAAGGTTGACCATTAATGTTACGTTTTTCACTAGTGATAATATCTCCTAGACCATCGATTGGTTCACCTATTCCATTAAAAACACGTCCCAACACATCTTTGGAAAGAGAAGTTTCCATTGGGCGTCCAGTTAGTTTTGTTTGGGTATTGTTAAGAGCCAGATTATTGGTACCTTGGAATACCTGAATTATGGCTTTATCTTCATATAATTCAACAATTCTTCCTAGCATTTTCTTCTTACCCTCAACGGTAATTTCTACAACTTCATCATAAAATGCATCTGTTACTCCTTCAAGAACTACCAAGGGGCCGTTTATTTCACTTAGTCCTAGATATTTTATTGGCATAATTCCTCCTTTAAGCGTTCTTAGTCATTACAGTATCATAAAAATCATCAATAAGCTTCATATAATTATCAAACTTTTCTAATTCATTATTTGCTACATCATATTTAATTGAAATAATTGTGTCAAATATATTTTCCCTCTTTAATACAGATATTGGCATGTTCATATTAATGAGTTCTTTACATTTTGAATGTAAATAAGAAATAGTCTTCATCATTTGTAATTGCTTTTCTAGTGGTACATAAGTATCTATTTTATGAAAAGCATTCTGTTGCAAGTATCCTAATCTTATAACCCTAGCAATTTCTAGAATTAATTTTTGGTCATCTGGTAATACATTAGAGCCAATTAGTTTTACAATCTCATTCAATTGGCTTTCCTGGGTTAATACGGATAATATTTCATTACGATAACCCATAAAATCTTCCCCTACATATACTGCATACCAAGGTTCCAAATCTGACATATATTCGCTATAACTATTAAGCCAATGAATTGCTGGGAAATGTCTGGCATACGCTAGACTACGATCTAATCCCCAAAAACAACGAACAAATCGTTTGGTGTTTTGAGTAACTGGTTCTGAAAAGTCTCCTCCTTGAGGTGAAACAGCTCCAATTATAGATACACTTCCTTCAGATCCATTCAAGTTCTGCATAGAGCCAGCTCTTTCATAAAATGCTGATAATCTAGAAGCCAAATAGGCTGGAAAACCTTCTTCTGCAGGCATTTCTTCTAAACGGCCAGATAATTCCCTCAGTGCCTCAGCCCAGCGAGAGGTGGAGTCTGCCATCAGTGCCACGTCATAGCCCATATCTCTATAATACTCTGCAATAGTAATTCCCGTATAAATACTTGCTTCACGGGCAGCAACAGGCATATTGGACGTGTTTGCAATTAGTGTGGTCCTATCAAGTAGGGGTTGGCCTGATTTTGGATCTACAAGCTTAGAGAAATCTTCTAAGACTTCTGTCATTTCATTCCCTCGTTCCCCACATCCTACATACACAATAATATCCGCATCACACCATTTAGCAAGTTGATGCTGGGTGGATGTCTTACCTGTCCCAAACCCACCAGGAATGGCGGCGGTGCCACCTTTTGCAATTGGAAAAAGGGTGTCGATAATACGTTGTCCTGTGATAAGAGGTTTATCTGGGTTATATCTTTGCATATATGGTCTAGGTATACGAATAGGCCATTTTTGCGTTAGTGTAAGTTCTTTTATGTTGCCATTTGAATCTTCTATTATAACAATTGTATCATTTATAGTATATTTTCCATCTGAAACAACATTTGTAACAGTTCCAGATACATCTGGGGCTACCATGGATTTATGGGTGATAACAGGGGTTTCAGCCACCTCTGCAATTATGGTGCCACCATAAATCTTATCTCCAACATCTACTTTTATATTTACATCCCAAAGTTTTTGTGTGTCTAAAGACTCAACACTTACCCCATGTGAAATGTATGGTCCTGATTGTTTTTCAATCTCTTCTAATGGCCTTTGAATTCCATCAAATATATTACCAATTATACCTGGTGCCAAGGTGACAGATATGGCCGATTCCGTTGAATAAACCTTGTCTCCAGGGCGAAGTCCAGTGGTTTCTTCATAAACTTGTACAGTGATTCTATCTCTTGTAAGAGCTATTACCTCACCAATTAATTTGTTCTTACCTACCAGAACCATTTCTCCCATTTTAAAGCCAGGACAATGGGATATATAAACAATTGGTCCATTAATACCAAATATGTTTCCTGTTAAACTCATAGCGGAGAAAACTCCCCTTTCTTTTTAATTCTCATAAGCTTCCTTAGCTTCTTTTAGTTTGCTTGCAAATGAATTATCAATTAATACATTTCTTGATCTTATAATAGCTCTACTACCACCAAAAAAATCAGTTTGACTAATGGTAAGATTTACGCCTGTTGCCTCTTCTAATTCAGCTTTTAAGTGTTTATCAGTAGGATCGATGTATATAATTATATCGCTATCACCAGCATAGTTTTTTGCTTTATTAATCTGGTGCTCAAGAAGCAAAACGTAATCAGGAGTCTTCATATACTCCTTTAATCTATTTCTAACTTCTTCAAAAACATTGTTTGTGATCTTCTTTGATGTTTCATTGAGAATTCTTTTTGTCTGCAAGTTTGCATTTGAAATTCCTCGATTTTTTCTTCTTAGAATTCTTTTTTCTTCTCCTTGACAGAAAAGTTCTGCTTTTCTAATTGTTGCTTCTTTGTCTAGCTCTATTTTTTTTTGTAAAGATTCCTCAAACTCATCAAGTATTGCAATCTTTTGATTTGTTGCACTTTCCAAAGTTGCTTTATAAAATTGTTCTAATTTATTTTCTATTATCATCGATATCTCCTATACATTATAATTTCAATCCCATAGCTTCATTAATATAAGAAGTAATAAAGTTAGAACTTCTTCCTGTCCCGTGCCTATCTGGTATTTCCACAATCAATGGCATCTTTCGGTTCATCTTAACATCATCAATAATTTCAGGAAATTCTCTACCGAATTTTTCTGTAATCAACAATATGGCGATAGTTTCATCGTTAATAGCTTTATCTAACTCTTCTTTTAAATGGCTTTTTGAATTAATTATGACTCCATCGACACCAGCAAGAGACATACCTATGTAGGTATCCCTATTGTCGCTGATTAAAAACATTTTCATGTGTTACCTCCTTAAATGAATAAATATATCTAGGCATTTGCGAAACTCTATATCGACAGTAGGAATAGGGCTGAATAAGCAAAATAAGGGTGACTTCTGCCCCGCAGCGGAACCCGTTTTTGCTTGTTC
>CAZUDG010000039.1:0-2476 GCA_964618775.1 uncultured Lachnospiraceae bacterium
TATATAAATGATAGATAGCATGAAATATCATGAGGAGATTCAAATAAAATGAAGCGTTTATTTATAATATTAATATTATTATCCCAAGTTTTCTTGATAGGTTGTGGCGGCTTAGATATATTTGAAGATGGAAATTTTATAAAAAATATTATAAACCGTGAGGAAAAACCAAAAGCTAATAACAATAGTAATCAGGAGAATAAAATCCAAGATGAAGCTAGCATAAGAAATATAAAAAATGAATACTTACATAGTATTGAAAAGGTACAAGACCTTGATAGCACTAAGATAGCTACAGTTGGACAAGCATTAGCTCTTGACCTATTAACAGAAGATTTTGAAAGATTGGAAAGTTTCTATAATTTCAGTCCTGATATAGAAGAAATCATCTTGTCTGAGGAAGCTAGAAAAGAAATTGTTTTTCATAACCTTGAGATAGGTGAAATTGAGAAAATAGATGAAGCTTATGTTTATAATTACGGGACTAATAGATTTGTTATGGTTCCTGTGGAAGCATCAATGCAAAACATGAACTTTTTGATTAGTTTTAATAAAAATAATCAAATTGTTGGATTTTCCTATGAAGAATATCAACAAAGATCCGGTGAAAATTCAAGAATAATGCCAGAGGGGATTGAAGAAGAGGAGTTCTCTTTTAATAGTGAGGGATTTTTAATAACAGGAACCCTTACAAGACCAGCATATAATGAGGGGGAAGAGTTCATGGGAACTTATCCTTTAATAGTTCTAGTCCATGGATTTGGGCCTCATGATAGGAATGCAAGCATATTTGAAAACAAGCCTTTTAGGGATCTTGCATGGGGATTGGCTGAAGCAGGAATTGCAAGCTATAGATATGACAAGAAAACTTATCTTTATGAAAATGTGATAAATGATCAGGCCTTTACTGTATATGGAGAAACCATTAACGATGCTGTAGCAGCATCTGATATGGCTAAAAACCTTAAAAACATAGATCCAAATCAGGTATATATTCTTGGGGCAAGTCAAGGAGGATATTTGCTTCCTCGTATTGCTGAAGGAATTCCTGATGCAGCAGGATTTATATTTATGTCAAGTCCAGCAGAGCACATGAAAAACTATTTAAAGGAACAATATGAATATTTGGCTATGGAAGATGGAGAAATTAGCCTTAATGAACATACGATAATAAACCAAGTTATGGCACAAATTAATTCCCTAGATCAAGCACAAGGGATTCCAGAAGAAGAGAAGGTTTTTGGTTTCCACAAGAATTATTGGACTGATCTTAACAGTTATAATCCAATTGAAACTGCTAATAAAATTACGGCTCCAGTTATTCTTTTACAAGGAGAAAGAGATTATCAAGTAACCACAAAACAGTATAATTTATGGATGAATGCTTTCTTTGAATCAGAGAACTGGACCTTTAAAGCCTATCCAAATCTAAACCATTTTATGATGGAAGGGGAAGGGAATTCATATTCAAGTGAATATAGGCAAAAAAACTACGTAGACGAACAAGTGATTCAAGATATAGCGACATTTATTTATAGCAACTAGGGGATGGGGGAAATCATATAACAATGTCGCTCAACTTTTTAATATCATACTTTCGGAAGTATTCATTTTCAAGGGGTATCCATAATTCCATAAACTTTTTATGCATGGCCTTGCCATTTCTATTTAAGATTCTCTCACTTTGCGTTTTAGGATCTATAGACAAATAAACTTTCAAATCATAATTTTCTATTAGGGTATTGTGCATACTATATGCACCTTCAATTATGTTAAGTTTTTTTGGTGTAACATGTATCTTTTCTGACAAACTATCTGTTTGACAGTTATATTTTTTGTAAGTAAATTGATTTTCGGAATTTAAGCCAGAGATTACTTCATTATTAAATCGTTCATAATCAACATTTCCCCCAACTTCCAGCATTCTTTCCTTGGTTTTTAGCTCTGGAGGCAAAAAGAAGTCATCCATATGAAATATATTACAATCATAAATGTTATCAAGTAATTGTGAAAGTGAAGTTTTTCCTGAGGCACTCATTCCATCTATAGCAAGCAAGATGGTATCATTTATGTTTGTTAGTCCATCATCACCCCTACTCATCAACCTATCAATATTACTAAAAACCTCATAATATATCTTGAAGTTTTCAGATACAATCCTATAAGCAGGTTTATATAATGTACGGTAGCTATCTGTGTGGCTTACAGGCTTGTACCCCTCTCTTTTATATTCATTTAAATAATCCTTTACTTCCTGTAAATCATAAGGCAATAGATCCTGGTGACACAGGGCTAAAAACATATCCAATTTGGTCTCAAATTGTTCAGGGCTCCCCTTTACAGTATTTGCTGAGTGTACAAAAAACTTGTTGATTGTTGTTGGGGAAAGACCTCTTTCAAGGGCAGGGACTAGATTAAGTCTATAAAGCTTATTGCCAATATATTCAAATAAATCTATACTTTCGTCATCTAAAAA
>CAZUDG010000039.1:2576-17498 GCA_964618775.1 uncultured Lachnospiraceae bacterium
CATTTATTTCATTTTTTAAAAACCCAAGGCTCTCATCTTCATTTGAAATAAGATGTCCCCCTCCAAATTCACTTTGAAATATAAGTTTTACCATATCTTGTATTGTCATATTTGTACGTAATTTATATTGGTTTAATAGTATTTCTCTATAGTTTTTCATGAATTGATTACCACTCTCATTATTTTAATTGAATTTGTAAATAATCTTTGCTATTCTACAATTGAAGTTTAAAATTTTGTTTTAAACTTTTCTAAAGGAAACTTAAAACATTTTTATATAGATTTATAACTTGCTTATAATTTTAATATAAACAATACAACTAAACCTATTATATTGTATGTATATTACAAAATCAACATAAGACTAGGCGAGAGACCAGACATAAGACTAGACATAAGCTTTTGTTCTTGAGCTTTTTGCTCTTGAGACTTGGCTAGGTGAGTGGTTTGTTTAAGAAGGAAGGAATATATGAGAGCAGGAATAGGATATGACGTTCACCGTTTGGTGGAGGGAAGAGATTTAATTATAGGGGGCGTAAATATACCCTTTGAAAAAGGCTTATTAGGGCATTCGGACGCAGATGTCCTAACCCATGCAATAATGGACAGTTTGCTAGGGGCAGCAGGCCTTGGAGATATAGGGAGACATTTCCCAGATACAGACGAAAGATACAAAGATGTAAGCAGCTTGGATTTACTAAAGGAAGTAAAAAAACTAATAGAAGACAAGCATTATGTTGTTGAGAATATTGATGGAATTATTGTGGCAACCAAGCCTAAAATGGCACCCCACATACCAGAAATGATTAAAAATATTGCTTTGGCCCTTGGTATTGAAGAAGAAAGAATTAATATAAAGGCTACAACTGAGGAAGGCCTGGGAGTTACAGGTGACGGCCAAGGGATATCATCACAAGTAGTATGTATGCTTGATTTGGTTGAAAACTTCAGATACTATAGTTTTAATCCACTAGAAGAAGAGAAAAACTGTGACGGATGCGGTGGTTGTCCTCACCACTAGGGTTTTGAGGAGGTTAACAGGATGGAATATAGTTTGTTTCAGACTATAGAAGAAGTATCTATAAAAGATGAAGATAAAGTTAAAAAAGACATATATGAGCTGTGGCAGGAAAGTTTTGGTGACTCTGATGAGTATACAGACTTCTATTTTGAATGGAAAATAGGCAAGAATCAAGTTTTAACAATATATAAAGAATTCCTTGAAAATGGGATAGAAACTAGCCCTCTTGCGGCTATGCTTCATTTAAATCCTTATTCATTAATGGTAAAAAATAAGGAAATACCAGCCAATTATATAGTAGGAGTGGCAACAAAGGAAAGTGAGCGAAGAAAGGGGCTTATGAATAAGCTTCTCCAAGCATCCATGGAGCAAATGTATAAGGAAGAAATGCCTTTTACATATTTGATGCCTGCAAAGGAAAGCATATATTTACCCTTTGACTTCCGAATCGTTTACGAGCAAGAAGCCTGGAATGATAAGCTAAGGCAAGCTAGAATAAAAGTAATTAAAGAAGAAAGAATAGATGTAAGAGCAGCATCTATGGATGATTCTGAGATTCTAAGAGCTGCATCTATTGATGATGAAAATGATTATAAGATTGTAGTCTTAGAAACTTATGATATAGAAAGAATCAATGAACTTGTCTCATTTACAAATGAACTTCTAGCAAATGAACATGATATTTATGCAAAAAGAAATCCTTATTATTATGAAAGATTAATAAATGAAATGCGTAGTGCTAGTGGGGAAGTAATACTTTGTTATGACAAGGATGAACTTATAGGGTTTGCGTCATATATGGCGGAAGAAGCCATTTATATAACAGAATTTATGACTTATGGAGATAGTGGTGGGATTGCCAATGACATAGTGCATGGGATTGAAGAAGATGTACTTAAAGCTTTTTGGAAGTATTTTTCATCAGTTACAGACTTGGATATATTTAAGAAAAAACAAGGAAGCCAAATAACCGCAATAATGGTAAGAATAATTAATTTAGAATCATTTGTAAAGATGTTTAATTCTAATAGCCCTGTAAGTTTAGTTTTTGATATAAAGGACCCCATTATAGCTAGTAATCAAGGAAGGTTCCTGTTAGGTGTTGATAAAGATAAGGGAAATATTGAAAGAAGCAATAGTAATCCAGACATATCCATTGATATAGCAGATTTAGCAAGATTGTTTTTTGGAAAGTTGGAAGAGAACGAATTAGATAGACTGATATTAAAGGACAGGGACTTGGTAAAGAAGCAACTTGCACAAATCAATATAATTGATAGTTTGTTTATTAATGATGTGATTTAAGATTTCGCGTTTTTTGGAGTTTTCCTGATTATTTGAAATGGGATTTATTTTAAGTATTATCAATAGTATCAATATAAATGGCAGTTAAAATAAAAATTATTGACAAATCCCCAAACATTGCATAGAATAATTTATAGTAAATAAATATAGTAAATGGATACAAATAAAAAAGTAAATTATAAATACAGATAATAAAACAGATTATTAGTATTGTTAATAAGAACAATAATCAATTCGAGTAATTATATATTAAAGGCTTAGAACAGAAAAGTAGTCACTAGAAAGGCAATAGAGAGAGAATGTCACCGGCTGAAAGCATTCTTTGCTAGAATAGAGATGAAGTGCGTCTGGGAGCTGATTAGGTGAAGGGTTACCTTAGCTTAGTCCGGTACAAACCGTTATTATGTTTAAGGGAGAATTCTAGTTAGGTTTATAACTTGATTCTTGACAAACAGAGTGGAACCACGGATAACTTCGTCTCTTAACAGAGACGGAGTTTTTTTAAATATATAAGAAAATTAAGTTGTTTTATATATAAATTATAATTAAAGCACAATGGGAAAAGGTGAACCTGCTCGCATTTTGTGAGTAGAGCAACAAGATCATAAACATGCTATTTGTTTATTATATAATATCTAAGCAAGATTTGTATAACAATCGGAGGTTGTATCAGTGGGAATGATAAGTTATGTTAAATCAGAAATGGCAACAATTAGGGAAAGGGACCCTGCTATAAAAACTCCCTGGGAAGTGTTTTTATACCCAAGCTTTAAGGCTATACTAAGGTATAGGATTGCACACAGATTATATAAGAGGGATCACTACTTTTTAGCAAGATGGTTTTCTCAAAGAACAGTAAGAAAGACAGGAATAGAGATCCATCCTGGAGCTAGAATAGGAAAAGGATTGTTTATTGATCATGGAATGGGAGTTGTAATTGGAGAAACAACCCTGATTGGTGATAATGTTACCCTATATCAAGGAGTAACTCTAGGAGGTACAGGAAAAGAACAAGGTAAACGCCATCCAACCTTAGAAGACAATGTTATGGTTAGTGTTGGAGCAAAGGTACTAGGTTCAATTACTATAGGGGAAAACTCGAAAGTTGGAGCAGGTTCAGTGGTGCTAGCTGATGTCCCACCTAACTCAACAGTTGTAGGTATTCCAGGCAGAGTAGTAAAACGTGACAATGTAAAAACACCTCGTGAAGATATGGATCAGATTCATTTGCCAGATCCTGTATTAAATGATTTAAAACGCTTACAAAATGAAAACAAGAAACTAGTATCGGAATTAAAACGAGTTTGTGGTAAGGTAGATGAAATGGAAATTGAGCTATCTGAAGAGCCTTTAGAAACTATAGGAATGGTATCTAGTATTAAAAGTGTAGGCATTAATGAAGGTAATAATGAGATATAAAAGATAAATAAAGTAGAGGAAATAGATAAATAAAATTAAAGGACAATATAAATAAAAAGTATAGAGGAGAAACTATGAAAATATATAACACCCTAACAAGAAAAAAAGAAGAGTTTATACCAATAGAAGAAGGAAAAGTTAGCATGTATGTCTGTGGTCCAACGGTTTACAACTACATTCATATCGGCAATGCTAGACCAGTTATAATTTTTGATACAGTAAAAAGATATTTTGAATATAAAAATTATGATGTAAACTACGTATCCAATTACACAGATGTGGATGATAAAATCATAAATAAAGCTAATGAAGAAGGAGTTTCATCTAAAGAAATATCTGAGCGCTACATTAAAGAATATCAAACAGATTTAGAAGGGCTTAATGTAAGAACCCCTACCCATACGCCAAGGGCCACTGAAGAAATTGATGGAATGATTAAGATGATTTCCACCTTAATTGAGAAGGGCCATGCATACGAAAAAAACGGCACAGTATATTATAGCACTAGAAGCTTTGAAGAATATGGTAAATTATCTAAAAAGAATATAGATGATTTAGAAGTAGGTATTCGTATTGCTGTTGATGATGAAAAAGAAGATAGCATGGATTTTGTTTTGTGGAAACCTAAAAAACCAGGAGAGCCTTCATGGCCTTCACCTTGGGGAGATGGTAGACCTGGCTGGCATATAGAGTGTTCAGTTATGAGCAATACCTACCTAGGTGATCAAATAGATATCCATGGTGGTGGAGAAGACTTAATATTCCCACATCATGAAAATGAAATCGCACAAACTGAAGCTGCCACAGGAAAAACTATGGCAAAGTACTGGATGCATAATGGGTTTTTAAATATAGACAACAAGAAAATGTCTAAATCAGAAGGAAACTTCTTTACTGTACGTGAGATTGGGGAACAATACCCATTATCCGTAGTACGTTTCTTTATGTTAAGTGCCCACTACCGCAGTCCAATTAACTTTAGTGAGGAATTAATTGAGTCGGCCAAGCATGGACTAGAAAGAATACAAAATGCAGTATTTAATTTAGAATATTTATTAGCTGATGCAGCAGAAGGGGACCTTAAAGCAGGAGAACAAGAACTTCTTGATAAAATAGACACACTAAATAATAAATTTGATGAAGCTATGGATGATGACTTTAACACAGCAGATGCAATTTCTGTAATCTTTGAAATGGTAAGGCTTACAAACACTGAAATCAAGGCAGATAATTCAAAACAATTAATACAAACAGTACTAGACAAAATTCTTATCTTATGTGACGTGCTTGGAATAGAAGGCAAAAAAGAAGAGGAACTCTTGGATGATGATATTGAACAGAAAATTCAAGATAGACAAGATGCAAGAGCGAATAAAGATTTTGCAAAAGCAGATGCTATAAGAGATGAATTGTTAGAAAACGGAATTATCCTAGAAGATACAAGAGAAGGGGTAAGATGGAAGAGAGAATAAAGCAACCAGGTCTTATTGATTTTATAAATGAACAAATGGAACTAGACAAGCTAAATATCAAAACACTATCTCCCCTTGTGTTGGCATTTATAGGAGATGGAGTATATGATTTAGTAATTCGAACAATTGTCGTGGGTAAGGGTAATGCTCCTGTAAATGATTTGCACAATAAGTCTAGCAGCCTTGTAAAAGCATCTGCCCAAGCAAAATTATATAGAAACCTTAAAGATGAACTAACTGATGAGGAAACAAGAATCTTCAAAAGAGGGCGAAACGCAAAGACTAACACGCAAGCTAAAAATGCTAGTAAGTCAAATTACCGTATAGCTACAGGATTTGAAACACTTATTGGATATCTTTATTTAACTAATAACTTTCCTAGAATACTTGAACTAATTAAAATGGGATTAGATTCTAAGGAATAGCGTAAAATGCAGTGGAACTGATCTAGCAAATGATATTCGAGAAATTTACACATAGAAGGGATCTAACAAATGAAATTTGAAGAATTTATAATAGAAGGAAAAAATGCAGTTATAGAGGCGTTTCGTTCTGATAAAACAATAGATAGAGTATTCATATTAGAGGGCAGCCATGATGGGCCAACTAATACAATTATTAGAGAAGCTAAAAAAAATGATGCTATAGTTGATTTTGTTAAAAAAGAAAGATTAGATCAAATGTCTGAAACTGGCAAGCATCAAGGTGTTATTGCAAAAGCTGCAGCATATGAATATGCATCAGTTGAAGAAATCTTAGAAATAGCAAGGAACAAAGGCCAAGCTCCATTTATTATATTGCTTGATAGTATCCAAGATCCTCATAACTTAGGGGCAATTATAAGAACAGCTAATATTGCAGGAGCTCATGGTATTATAATTCCAAAAAGACGTGCAGTTGGCTTAACCGCTACAGTTGCCAAAGCATCAGCAGGAGCAATTAACTACACACCTGTTGCAAAAGTAACAAATCTTGTTAACACAATAGAAAAATTAAAAGAAGAAGGACTATGGTTTGTTTGTGCTGATATGGACGGGGAGAAGATGTATGACATTGACCTAACTGGCCCAATAGGATTAGTAATTGGAAACGAAGGCGAAGGTGTAGGTAGGCTAATTAAAGAGAAGTGTGATTTCATTGCTAAAATTCCTATGTATGGTGATATAGATTCACTTAATGCTTCTGTAGCAACTGGCGTATTAGCCTATGAAGTAGTAAGACAAAAGATGAAATAGTAAGAAAAGGAATACTTGGTGAAATTCACAAGATTTGAGGAGAAATGAATATGCTATGTACTAATTGTGGTTCTGATATAAATGATAATTATAGCGGCACCATAACAAATCTTATTAATGGTTTCAGTAATCTAAAGGGCTTAGTAATAGCAGCCTTTGCTTTAATTTTATTATTCTTCATTATAACAGCAAGTAAGTCATCCAAGAAAATAAACCTGGAGGAGTTTGTAGAGGTTTCCATTAGTGGTTATGACCGATATGCTACAGCGGATGTAGACCTTGATATAGAAGGCTTATATGCTGAGATAGCAAAGACAAAAGGAATTAAAGCTTCCAGTGGAGGAGAGGACAAAGACTCTTCAGAAGATTCTTATGATATACAAGATTTTGATGAAATAGAAGTTGCTATTAATTCTATTTATCTAGACCTATCACCAAAGGATAGCTTGTCTAATGGAGATAGGGTTACAGTAGATATTTCCTATAACAATGATATAGCCAAAGAGATAGATATAACATTTGCAGGGAAAAATGTATCCAAAAAGGTTGAAAATCTTAAACCTATAACAGAAATAGATCCATTTAAGGAGTTAACTGTCAGCTTTTCAGGCATTTCTCCACAAGGACAATTAAATTATAGTTATGATGGTGATAGTACATATATTAGTGAGGGTTCCTTCTTAGTAGATAAGGAAGAAGACCTGAGAAATGGAGACCTTGTAACTGTATCAATTGACTCTAATGATGCAAAAACTATCTCCCATGGATATATTCTAAAAACAACTAGTACAAGCTATGAAGTAGAAGGATTGGATGAGTATGTGGAGGAATATGCTAACTTGCCTTCTGCCTTTATAGAAGAATTAAAATCGGAGGCAGAAGCTACAATAGATTCACATGTGGAAAGTTTTTATGTGGAGGAAAGTAGTTTAAATGATTTAACATATGCAGGATACATTTTCAACACTGCAAAGCCAGAGGGCAATAATGTTAAGAACTACAATGAAATGTATATTATTTATAGTGGAATTTTATCTAATTCCCAAGAGAACTTTAGTGCAACCAAGATATATATTCCAGTTATGTTTAGCAATATTATCAAAAAAGACAATGATATATCTTACGGAGAGAACAATGGCATTAGCGGAAGTTCGAGCATAGATAATACTAGATATAGCACAGATGGATATACAGATCCTGCCGCTGCATATAGGGAAATCGTTGAATCAAATCTCAAAAACTATAATTCTGAAATTGGCGATGGATTTGAGGAATATGAGCAGAAAAGAACAATTTCAAAAATAAGAGACATAAGTGAGAGTTATAGAAATGAACTTGCTAAAGATGCAATAGACATAATTGAAAGTTATGTAGCTAGGGATTATCATGTTCAATCTCATTTACAAGACATAAAGCTTAAGGGTGCATATTGGTTACTTGCAAAAAACCATAAAATAGATATAGAGAATAATAAATATATTATTGTTTATTCAGGAATAGTTAGTCATGAGGAAGGAAGATTTGATCCTACCCTAGTTTATTTCCCTGTGGAGTACCATGGTATTGTTAGTATAACTGACGATGACTATATGGTTAGTTCAAATGAAGGCATATTAGGTTATTCACCTATTGGAGATTCAAGGTTCCGCACAAGAGGATATGTTGATGGGCTGGAAATGTTTAAAGACATTGTTACTGTTAATCGTGATTTATATACTTATGAAGTATCAGATGGACTCAAAGAATTTGGTGAATAAATAGTAGTAGAATTATAAAAAAGATGAAGGTCAAGGATTTGAAGTTTCCCTTGGCCTTCATCTTTTGATTAAATGATTAGAAATAGTGTTAACTAACTAAATCATCAACTACCTCGTTTAAATTTGATGGTAGAATATCGTGATTAATTAGTTGGTTTAAAATGTTCATTACATAAGACTTTGAATAAGATAATGGTTCAGTATACTCGGATGTTGCTTGTTGGAGAGTGTTTTCCTGAATAAGTTTAATTCCATATAATGGTTTATTCCTATATTCTTGCTCCTCAACTAGGCAGTAATTCAAGGTGACTCTTGCATTATCATCTAAAGTTACTGTTTTCTTACTCATTAAATAAAGTGATTTCATAATGATTCCCCTTTTGAAACTTAATATCTATACCCGTAGATTCATTATATTTATTATACATAATTAAATCCAGATAAATGTTTAACAAACTTAACTTATTAACTTGTCACACTTGGCAGATATTATGTATATTAATGTAAAACAAACCATTAATAGGTAAAAGTACACAAAAATCTAGAGTGAAACTATACCATATTAACAAAGAAAAATTCGTATAGATAGACTTAAATAAGATATAATTAGCGTAAAGAAAAAAGTATCTATTTCCCTATAAAAAAGCTTAAAAACAGATATATTTCGCCAAATTAATTGATTTCATTGAAGAATAGTGTTAAAATTTTATAAAAGTGTTGACTAAATACTAAGGAGCAGTGAATGAAAGTAGAAAAACGAAGAAATTTTTTAATTAACTTAGCCTTTTTTGCAATTATATTGGGACTAGCATATATTGGAGTGAAATATCTAGTGCCTGCACTATTGCCTTTTGTAATAGGTTTGGTTATTGCAGTTAGCTTTAAAGGCCTTATCGATAAACTTTCGAATCGCTTCAAGGTCAAGCGTTCATACATCTCAATCATCGTATTAATTGTTTTTTATGCAGTTTTTGCCTTGTTAATATTACTAATAGGGGATCAATTAATTTCATTAATTCAAGGTAATGTTTATAAATTTCCAGCCTTTTATAGGAACACACTAGAACCTTTTTTCCTTGATGTTGCCCATAGATTTTTAGAGAATTTTCCGGATATTGAGTATGATCTAGATGGGTTGTTAGAACAATTCAGTACGACTATATATTCATATATATCAAGTGCAACAAGTACAGTTTTATCATGGTTAGCTAATTTAGCAACTAGAATACCAGCGCTCATAGTAAACTCAGTATTTACCATTGTTTCCTCGTTTTTCTTTACTATAGATTATCATGATATTACAGAATTTGTTTTTAGACAATTGCCAGAAGAGAAAGCAATTCAAGCAAGAGGAATAAAAGGAAATGTCATCGTAACAATATGGAAGTATATTAAGTCATATGCACTTTTGATGTCCTTAACATTTGTGGAACTTACCATAGGTATGATAATTTTAGGGATTCCTAATCCATTTGCAATATCGGCTCTTGTTTCTATAATTGACATATTACCAGTGTTAGGTACTGGTACAGTGTTAATACCTTGGTCCATATTAGGGTTTTTCTTAGGTAACTATAAGATAGGAATTGGAATGATCTTACTGTATTTAATTATTACAGCAGTAAGACAAACACTAGAGCCAAGAGTTATAGGACAGCAAATTGGACTTCATCCAGTGGTTACTTTAATTTCTATATTTGTAGGTGGTAAATTATTTGGTATAGTTGGGATCTTTTTACTACCGATTACGGTTACTATAATCAAGCAAATGCATGATGAGGGTATAATACATTGGGTTAAGTAGGTTTGAGGGGTTGAAAAACTTTAAATATATAAAAATATGCCACTCGTAGAAATCTCTACAAGTGGCATTTATTCATGTTTTTATTTAAGCTGCCTAGCGGATTTGAACCGCCGACCTCCGCCTTACCAAGGCGACGCTCTACCGACTGAGCCAAGGCAGCATAAGGAGCTCCTACGATTTAACATTCTATCATATGAGGGCTTAATTTGTCAATCATTAAGAAATATATTATTTATCCCTTACATTTTCCCTTTCGCGTTCTAACTTAGAATATACACAACCGCAATAATCTTGGCGGTATAGATTGTGTTCTTTAGAAAGTTCAATAGAACGTTTATATCCATTCTTCTTTTTAAAATCAGAATATAAATAAGGGACATCATATTCTTTAGCCATTCTTTCGCCGATTGCGTTTAACTTAGCGGCATCTTTGTGAGGACTAATAGATAGGGTAGTGGTAAAAAAATCAAACCCCTTATCACTAGCCATTCTAGCAACTTCTTCCAGTCTAAGTTCATAACAGAGAAAACATCGTTCCCCACCTTCAGGAGCATGTTCTAACCCTTTAGCTATACTGTAAAAGAGGTCAGGCTCATATTTGCCTTCAATAAAGGAAATAGGATGTTTAACCTTTAGACTGCTAATTAATATCTTCTGTTCTTCGATCCGTTTTTCATATTCTTCCTTATAGGATATGTTAGGGTTGTAGAAATAAATTGTGATATGAAAATAATTAGATAAGTATTCCAAAACATAGCTACTGCACGGTGCACAACAGCTGTGGAGTAGAAGAGTTGGAACATTTTCTTGGTCTTTAATGTGTTCTATTGTTTTATCTAATATCTTTTGGTAATTTACTTTATTCATGATTGTATAAGCTTTTTACACACCTTTCATTTATAATTTCATCTATCCTAGCTTGATTATTTCCTGTAAATATTATAATATAGGAATGTAATAATAACAACTAGATTTGTAGTTGCTTATTATATCGAGGTGTGGCTTAGCTTGGTAGAGCGCTACGTTAGGGACGTAGAGGTCGTGGGTTCAAATCCCGTCACCTCGATTAAAGAATATACAAAATGGCTGTACTGAGGAACCGTGATGTGACCTGCCCTCCAAAAGTTAGATGTAAAAGTCTAACAATTGGGGGGTTCATATCACGGTTCCTTTGTGTACCCCCCACTCCATATAAATATAATAAGAAGGATAACCTGCACAATATATAGATAAAAACCTTTAGGACTATATTGAAAAGTTGTATTGACAATGGAGGTAAAAAATATTATAATATATTTAAATGAAAACGATTCTCAATAACAAAAAACCATAAACAGTAAAGAGTCGTAAAGAATAAACCATAAAAATAATGAAATAATTAAATAATGAAGTAGCAAAATAATAAAAACAAACAATATCTTACCTGTCACTAGGAAAGGACAGCACATGACATTAAAAGATGGAAAAAACGGAAAAGAATACATAGTAGAACAATCTATGCTTAAGCAACCTGAGAAGAGAAGGCTAGAGGCCATGGGACTAATAGAAGGAACCAGAATTTGCAAGCTTAATGAAGCAATAGATGGTTCTATTATTTTTAATGTGAGAGGAACAAGGCTGGCTATAGGTAATGATTTAGCTAGTGATATTATAATTCGTGATGTAACAGCAAGTGATGAGCGAGGTAAAAGAAGAGGTCGCGGCCTTGGTCTTAGAAACGGTAAAGGTAAAGGTAGTGGCATGGGTAGAAAAAGAGGAAGTGGCATAGGTCCTAGAAATGACAAAGATAATTGTGTGGATATAGATGTAGGAGTACAAGAAGAGCAGAAAAGAGGTAAAGCAATTGTCGGCAAATAATTCCAAAGAAGACAAAATAGTAAATATTCACAAAAACAGATTAAAAGAAGCTGAAGAGTTACAAGTTGGCTTTATTGGTAATCCAAATAGTGGTAAGACTACTCTTTTTAATGCTTATACAGGTGCCCAGTTAAAAGTTGCTAACTGGCCAGGTGTGACGGTGGAGAAAAAAGAAGGTGCCTTTAAGTACCATAACCACATATATAAATTAGTAGATTTACCAGGTATTTATAGTTTGACTTCTTATTCTATAGAAGAAAAGGTAAGTAGACAGTACATTTTAAGTGACGATGTAGATGTAATTGTTGATGTTGCAGATGCTTCTAACCTTGAGAGAAACCTATATTTGACATTACAATTAATTGAAACTGGTAAACCAGTGGTGTTAGCCCTTAACATGATGGATATTGTTGAAGAGCGTGGGATGGAGATAGACCTTCACCGTCTTCCAGAAATGCTTGGAATTCCAGTTATTCCAGTGTCAGCTAGGAAGAAAACAGGCCTAGATATATTGATGCATGCCGTATCACACCATAAAGACATAGGTCCAGAAAGAAGCCATCATAAGGAAAGAGGAGCAGAAAGAGGACACGTAGTTGTTTATAGCGACATAATTGAAGATAAGATAATTAAGATAAAAGAGAGATTAATTGCACATGACCCAGATATCTTTAATCCAAGATTTTATGCTATAAAGCTTTTAGAACAAGATCCTGAAATAATGGAAAGCTGTCCTATTGATGTTTCTGATATTGTAAATAAAAGCTATGAGACTGAAATTATAAATCAAAAGTATGATTTCATTGAAGAAATAATAGAAGAAGTCCTTGTAAATAAACAAGAAAAGGCAGAAGCTACAGATAGAATAGATAGGGTGCTTACCCACAAAATTTGGGGCATTCCGATCTTCCTTGGTATTATGGGACTTGTGTTTCTCCTAACATTTGCCCTAGGTGATGGAATCAAGGGAATATTTGAAGGTTGGTTAGAAAGCTTTAGTATAGGGGCGGCGGACCTACTTTTAGGCATGAATGCGGGGCCAATTCTAACATCCCTTATTGTAGATGGAATTATAGCCGGTGTTGGAACAATTTTAACTTTCTTACCTAATATAGCAATTTTATTTTTAGCACTGGCATTTTTAGAAGATAGTGGATACATGGCCAGGGTAGCCTATGTTATGAATGGAGTAATGAATAAGATTGGCTTATCAGGAAGAGCATTTATACCAATGCTTCTAGGATTTGGTTGTACTGTGCCAGCGATTATGGCATCAAGAACCCTAGAAAACGAAAGAGACAGATTTAAAACCATACTTATAACACCATTTATGTCATGTAGTGCGAAGATCCCAATCTATGTCTTAATATCTAGCATGTTTTTTGGTAAATATGCAAGTTTAGCGGCTTTATCGATGTATATAATTGGCTTATTGTCAGGGCTTTTTACTGCATATGTTGCAACAAAGATGGAAAACAAAACAGACCAAGCCAAAGCACCTGAGGAAAGACCAGAAGTACACCACTTACTAATTGAACTTCCTGAATATAAAACACCAAATACATATAGCATTTTTATATATGTATGGGAAAATGTAAAAGAATATTTGTCAAAAGCGGGAACAACAATCTTCCTAGCTTCAGTAATATTATGGTTTGTTTTAAGATTTGGAACAGGTGGATATGTGGAAGACATGTCCCAAAGTTTCGGCGCAACAATTGGTCGTTTCTTGGTTCCAGTACTAATACCAGCAGGCCTTGGCTTCTGGCAAATAGGGGTTTCCCTAATAGCCGGCTTGGCAGCAAAAGAAGTGGTTGTATCAAGTCTTGGAATCCTATTTGGAATAACAAACCTTGACTCAGCAGCAGGCCTTGGTACAATGCATCAGGCACTAGGAGCTATAGGATTTGGTGCACTAAATGCATACTCATTAATGATATTTGTTCTATTCTACACACCATGTGTAGCAGCAATCGCAGTAATAGCACAAGAACTAAAATCAGCAAAATGGACCGCGTTCATAGTCATCTTCCAATTGGCATTTGCATGGGTAGCATCCACTCTAATTTACCAAATAGGCAGTTTGTTTATGTAGGGGTGTGTGGGTACCAGAAAAGAAAGGGGCAAATTAATATGTTACCAATTATTATAGGTTTAGTAATCGCAGGGTATACTGGTTATTTAATATATAGACAAGTGAAAAATGCAAAGGCAGGTAATTTCTGTGGATCATGCGGAGGTTGCCCATCAGCTAGAACTTGTGGCGAGTTTAAAGAAAGTAAAGATATGAAGGATATGAATATTTATAGCAGTGGTTTGAAATAATATTAAATATTTGAAAAATATACAACATATATAAAGACCCTTTAAAGATTATAGGTAGATGAACTGCACCTGTATAATCCTTAAAGGGTTTTTTCTATTGAAACAGGGAAAATAATTATGAATAAAAATGATATTTCTGTAGAACCCTATAATATAAGCATCTAACATCACCTATATCATGTAAGAGAAAGGGAATATATGAAAAATCCAAATGGAAAAAGCAAAGCCGAAAATGAAAAGGTACAGCAAAAAAAGGAACAAGAAAAATTCAACAGCGTTACTAACAAGAAAAAAGTGGAGAACCAAAATCAAACACATAATGTTGTGAGAGAAGGAACAGGACCGATTTTCCCGAGACGATGAAAAGATTGTAAGTATATGTGAGACTTGTTTGTTGGTTTTTGAGTCGATTTTGTAGCAGATTTTGGTGTCAGGTACCTAAAATAGTGGAAGGAGGTGATTCGCAATAGGAAGGAGAAGAAGAATATGGTAGCCAAAATATAATTTACTTCCATAAAACTATAGACTAATAAGATAATTATTATTACACTTATTAAAAAGGAGCACGAGGAGGGTGGTTTATGAAGAATAGAAGAAATGCATTTCCTAAAATATTAATAACTATTGTAATTGTTATTTCTTTAGTTGTTCTTGTTTATGGTTATAACAAGAAGGTCGAAAATGATAATCGGGTTTCAGATTCCGATTCTGGTATAGGTAAGGTGGA
>CAZUDG010000040.1:0-2492 GCA_964618775.1 uncultured Lachnospiraceae bacterium
TTTTAAATATAAAAACCATGTTTTAAATATAAAAACCATGTTTTAAATATAAAAAGCGATTGTTTATCTTTAAGTAATATAAGATAAATAACCGCTTTTTACACATCCTCAGACATATATTCCTACTATGCTCTTAGTTTGTTATAATTTGTTCTGTTTCTTTATCAAACACGTGAATTTTAGATGTGTCAAGGGCTAGTTGAATCTTATCATCACGTTTTGCTGCAGTTCTTGGATTAACTCTTGCTATCATATCTATATCTTCCTCAAGTTTTAGATATAAATTAACCTCAGCTCCAAGCAACTCATATACATTAACTGTTGCTTCAATTATACTATCTGGTGAAGATGAAAGAAATATCTCTTCATCATGAACATCTTCAGGACGAATACCAAATATAACTGTCTTTCCATCATATGGTACTACACTAGTAGCCTTGCCAGCTGGAAGCTTAATCCTGTTGTCAGCAAACTCCAGATAAACGTCACTTCCTACAACCTTAACATTTGCATCAATTAGATTCATCGGTGGTGATCCTATAAATCCTGCAACAAAAAGATTGTTTGGTTTATTATAAAGATTTTGAGGTGAATCAACTTGCTGAATTAGTCCATCTTTTAATACTACAATTCTAGTACCAAGGGTCATGGCTTCGACTTGATCATGGGTTACATAGATAATAGTAGCATTTAATCTTTGATGCAATTTAGAAATCTCAATACGCATTTGTACTCTAAGCTTTGCATCTAAGTTTGAAAAAGGTTCATCCATTAAGAATACCTTAGGATTACGTACAATTGCACGTCCCATAGCAACACGTTGTCTTTGACCTCCTGATAGGGCTTTAGGTTTGCGGTCAAGCAATTGTTCTATATCTAAAATATTAGCCGCTTCATGTACTAATCTATCTATTTCTTCTTTTGGAAGTTTTCTTAGCTTTAAACCAAATGCCATGTTATCGTATACTGACATATGTGGATATAAGGCATAGTTTTGGAAAACCATTGCTATATCTCTATCTTTAGGTTCTACATCATTCACTAACTTACCGTCAATGTGAACTTCTCCCTCAGTTATTTCCTCTAATCCTGCTACCATTCGAAGGGTTGTCGACTTTCCACATCCAGATGGGCCTACAAAAATAATAAATTCTTGGTCTTCAATTTCAAGGTTAAAATCTTTAACTGCTACAAATCCATTGTCATATACTTTCTTAACATTTTTCAAAGATACACTTGCCATAATAATTCCTCCCTATGATCTAATGCTAATCATTAGTCCCTCATGTATGGCTTTAATATACACCATTTAATATTTTACTTCCATGTGTCATTTAAACAAATAGTAAAATATGAATTTGTATATTTTGTATATTTGAGAAAACAAATAGTGTTTTTAACTAACGTCCATATCTATTTACCCACTCTTACTGGCTATATTCGATAAACCCCTCTCCCATAACCTCCCTCGCATCACTAACTATCACAAAAGCTTTGGGATCAATTTGTGAAATTAGCTTAACCAGTTGTGAAATCTGCTTCTTTGACACTACACAAAACAGCATTTTTTTGTCACTATTTGTGTACATACCCTTAGCATATATACCTGTAACACCTCTCTCTAATTCTTTAATTATTGCATCTCCTATTTCAACATGTGAATCTGAAATCACATAAGCAACTTTTGCAAATTTAAGACCTTCTAAAATATTATCCGAGAACTTGGCAGTTATATACAAGGCAACAACTGCATATAAAGTTGTTTCAATCCCAAACACTATAGCCCCCGATAATACTATAATCCCATCTACCACACCAATAATGAAAGGCACATTATAATGAGGTAAGAAATGGTGTATTATTAATCCAAGTAAATCCGTTCCTCCTGTTGAACCTGAAGCTGCTATCACCATTCCCATTCCAATCCCTGTTAGTACTCCTCCAAAAACTGAAGCAAGAAAATATTCATTACCTATAACATTTATAACCGGAATAACATATAAAGCTATGGTTAGGGTGACTGACCCGATTAGGCTATTTTTAATAAACCTTCCACCCTTAATTATAAAACCAGTTAGAAATAATGGGATATTAAGTACAACGTTAGTTAACCAAACTGGTATTCCTCCGTCAAAAAGATTTCTGGTAAAATACTTAATTACAATACCAATACCTGTAACACCACCTGTTACCATATCTAGAGGCTCATACACCAAGTTAACTGCTACTGCTATAAAAATCGTTCCTATAATCATAAAAACATAGTTTAAGACTTTTGATTTTTGCGAATATATATTCATTTATACACCAACCTTTGAAGATTTTTAGAATAGTTTTCTAATAACTTAAATAACCGTAACTATTATATTTAAATTCTACCTATTCCAGGGTTTATTATACCATAAATAAAGTTGATTAACAGGCTACAATAATACTTTTGATGTTACATAATATCAGATAAAATATAATAGTATAATAGTTTGTATAAGAAA
>CAZUDG010000040.1:2592-17473 GCA_964618775.1 uncultured Lachnospiraceae bacterium
ACAAAAACACGGGCTCCATTGCCCATAATGCGCAATAGTCGCCCGTGTTTTGCCTATTATACCTATTTCGTATTGTAGAAATAGACTTTGCTATCTTTGATAATTATATATAGTCTAGATAAACTCTTTTATTAAATCATTAATCACATCTTGGTCGGTCTTAATATCAAGCAAGGGCTTTCCTTTTGATAAAACTTCATGTTTTTCATGGAAGTTTGCTTTCTCTTCTTTATAAACAATTCCGATTGGCAAAGAAGAATCCGATTCCATTGCTTTTTCAATTGCCATCATTTTATTAGATGGATCATAGCTTTCATCTAATTTATATACTCTTTCATTATAGTATGCATATGTATTAACTTTGTTAAAGGTTACACAAGGTTGGAAAATATCAACTAAGGCATATCCTGGATAGTTAATTGCTTCTTTCATTATAGAAACAAGGTGCTCTTGTTCACCACTATATGCTCTAGCAACAAAACCTGCCCCTGCAGCAATGGCCATTAAAAGAGGGTTAATTGGTTGGTTTAGATTTCCATCTGTTTGAACTGGTGTAACTTGACCTGTTGCAGTTGTTGGAGATGCTTGACCTTTCGTAAGGCCATATATTTGATTATCATGTACAAAGTGTGTAATATCAACGTTTCTACGTATATTATGTAGGAAATGATTACCACCTTCACCATAAGAATCACCATCACCTGTATTTACAATAACGGTTAAATCTTCGTTGGCAATTTTAGCTGCTATAGCCGCAGGAAGAGATCTTCCATGTAAACCACAAAAACTATTTGCACTAATATATTGAGGAGTTTTTGCAGCTTGGCCAATACCTGCTGCCATCAGCACTTCATGAGGTTCCTTTCCAAGTTCTTCTAATGCCGTTTTTAAAGCACTTAGTATGGAAAAATTACCACAACCTGGACACCATGCAGTTTCATACGTATTAAAGCTAGTCATTATCTGCTTCCTCCTTTCAAAATTCCATCTACTATCTCTTCTCCAGTTATTTGTCGTCCATCATATTTTAATATGCTATCTGTGCAAGTTATTCCTGTTGTCTCCCTTACAAGTCCAGCAAACTGTCCCGTAGCATTTTGTTCAACATTAATAATATTAGTTACGTTTTTTGCTTTCTCTTCTAGTCTTTTTCTTGGCAAAGGATAAATATCCCCAAATACCAAGGCTCCATATTTATCATCACCTGACTTGTTTAAGTTTGCTATGGCTTCCTTTATTGGTCCATAAGTTGAACCCCAACCAATTAACAAAGTATTACAATCTTCCTCTCCTATAAATACTGGTTCTTGTAATTCTTCTTGAAGTTTTTCTAATTTCTTCATTCTTTTATCTACCATTTTAATGCGTGTTTCGGCAGATTCTGTAATCCATCCTCTTTCATCATGTTCATCACTGTCTGCTGTAACAAGGTGTTTTGTTTTACCAGGTATAAGCCTTTTTGAAATCCCATCTTCTGAGTAACGATATCTTAAATATTCCCCATCAATATCTTCTTCTCTTGAAGGTTCTTCTATAGTTATATTACTCGTATCAAATGGCTTAACTGTTGATGTTCCATCTCCAATATATTGGTCACTTAATATAATAACAGGAATCTGGTATTTTTCTGCCATATTTAATGCTCTGGCAGTTTGATAAAATGCATCTTCTTGGTTTCTTACGGCTATTACCATTCTTGGAAACTCACCTTGGGAAGCTGAAATAACAAACTTTAAATCACTTTGTTCTGTTCTTGTAGGTAGTCCTGTAGCAGGCCCAGGTCTTTGAACATCCACATAAACAACCGGAATCTCTGCAATTCCTGCTAACCCTATTGATTCTACCTTTAGACAAAACCCGCCACCTGAAGTTCCTGTCATAGCCCTTGCTCCTGCAAATGAAGCTCCAATTGCCATGTTAGCTGCTGCAATTTCATCTTCTGCTTGTTCTACAACGATACCTGCTTCTTTACCTTTTGAAGCTAGGTACTCCATAATAGATGTTGATGGAGACATAGGATACGCCGAGTAAAACTTAAGACCTCCTGCGAGAGCTCCTAAAGCTAGCGCTTGATTACCAGAAATAATCATATAATCTTTATAGTTTCCTTCTAATCTTTTATATTTACTTTCTACACTATTAAATCCAAGTCCAATTGCTTCTAAGTTAATCTTTACATATTGTTCCTTTAAAGATGATCTCATAACTTCTGCGGCATTATCAATGTTCTCACCAAAAAGTTTTAAAATTACGCCTATGGATATACTTCCCGATACCCTAGGGTTACCAATCTCTTTAGCCATCTCGTTCATATTCAAGCTTATTGCACGAGGATCGTCCGTCTTAATGCTTGAGTCACTAAGTATAAATCCATCATCTCTTAGTTCATCCTTGTGTAATAATATAGTTTCGTCGTTTAGTGCTATTATGCCATCAAGAATATTGCTATGTGAGTTAATCTCTCCATTGTTAAAACGTATAACAGAAAAATTATGTCCTCCACGAACTCGTGACATAAAATCTCTTGTTGTATATACAAAGTATCCAGACTTTTTAAGAAATTTCTCTAGCATATCAACAGTTGTATCTACTCCTTGACCAGCAGCACCACCTATTAATAAATTATACATGTAACGCCTCCTTCTTATGTGATTACATTTATCATATCTTATAATGTCGAATTTCACAATAAATATATTTATTTACATGTATAAGTGTCTGTTTAATAATTGTTATTGATAAATAATAAACCTAGATTTCATGCTGGTAAATCATGATTATCCTAAAAAAAGCCCTTGAATGCAAGCATTCAGGGGCTTTAATATATCTTTCAATAAGTATATAATTATCTTTTTGAGAACTGTGGAGCACGACGTGCTTTCTTTAGTCCATATTTCTTTCTTTCTTTCATTCTTGGATCTCTTGTTAAGAATCCTGCTTTTTTAAGCAAAGGACGGTAATCAGGATCTACTTCTAGCAAAGCTCTTGCTACACCATGTCTTATAGCTCCTGCTTGACCAGTGAACCCTCCACCGTTTACATTAACTTGAACATCAAACTTATCAGTAGTTTCTGTTAAAACTAATGGTTGACGTACAATTGTTTTTAATGTTTCTAGGTCAAAGAATTCATCAATATCTCTTTTATTTATAGTCACTTTACCATTACCTGGTACAAGGTAAACTCTAGCTACACTACTTTTTCTTCTTCCTGTTCCATAATACTTGATTTTAGCCAATGTTATTTCCTCCTTTCAAACTCTTCTTAATAAGTAATATTAAGCTCTTCTGGTTTTTGAGCTTCATGCTTGTGTTCAGAACCTGTGTATACAAATAGTTTCTTTAACATTTGTCTTCCTAAAGGTCCTTTTGGAAGCATTCCTTTTACTGCAAGAGTAATAACATCTGTAGGTTTCTTTTCTAATTTTTCTCTTAGTGTTGTTTCTTTTAATCCACCGATATATTGGGAATGATTGTAATATATTTTTTGATCTAATTTTTTACCTGTAACATGGATTTTATCTGCATTTATAATAATAACATAATCTCCAGTATCCACATGTGGTGTATAAACTGGTTTATGCTTTCCTCTTATAATTTTAGCAATTTCAGATGATAGACGTCCCAATGTATGTCCAGTTGCGTCTACAACATACCATTTTCTTTCCACTTTATCAGGGTTAGCCATAAAACTTTTCATTGGTTTACCTCCTTAAGAACTATATATCTACATAAAGATATTCTAGTTGCTTACTACTTCAATTTTCAAATTAATTTTATTAGTTTTCTTATCTATGTCAAAATACTTATCCGGGGCATGGTATAAGTACTTTCACGTCACATCTATAGATTATATAATATTTAACCAGGTGTGTCAATATGATTTTTTTCACTTTTGAATTTATTTACACTTTCCTTGAAAACTAGCTCTTGTGGTATTATATACTTGATATCTTTAAGCACTAATCCATGGGCTGGAGCATTGGGACCAGCTACTTTCCTGTCTTTTTTTTCAAGAATCTCTTGTACATGTTCAGGTTTATAGATTCCACGACCAACATATATCAAGGTACCAACAATGCACCTAACCATATTATATAAAAATCCATTTCCTTTAACTGAGATCTTAATTATATCTTCCTTCTGTTCTATATCAATTCTATAAATGGTTCTAACAGTTGTTGGAGTTTGATTTTTTTTAATACAAAAGCTTTTAAAATCATGAGTTCCTATGAGATAACTTGCTCCTTTTCTCATAGCCTCTAGGTCTAATTTATAATGTACATGATAATGATATAATCTCTTTGTGGGCATGGGCATCTTTGTGTTAAGCATTAAATATTCATATGTTTTTATACTTTTACAGTCCCTTGGATGAAAGTCTGAAGACACTTCTTTTGATGCTTGTATTACAATATCCCTTGGTAATCTACGGTTAAGGGCAAATGCGATCCTTTCAGCTGGTATCTGGGTATTAGTATCAAATACCGCCATATTACACTGGGCATGCACCCCTGAGTCCGTCCTGCTAGCTCCAATTATCTCAATCTTTTCACTTAATATTTTGCTTAATGTCTTATTCAATATGCCTTCGATAGTAGTTGCATTCGGTTGCTTTTGCCAACCACAATAGTTTGTTCCATCATAGGCAATCTTTAATATTATTCTTTTCATGTCTCTCCTAAATTATTACTTAGAACATTATTCTTAGTACTATTATTGAAATAAAATATAAGACAACAATCAAATAGGTGTTTATATCTCTTCTTTCATACTTTAAGGGCTTCATCTTAGTACGTCCATCCCCACCCCTATAACACCTTGCTTCCATGGCCATAGCCAAGTCATTTGCTCTTCTAAAAGCAGAAACAAAGAGGGGAACTAGTATTGGTATAAGGCTTTTTGCCCTTTTTATTATACTACCTGATTCAAAATCAGCGCCTCTTGCCATCTGTGCTTTCATTATTTTGTCTGTTTCTTCAACTAATATAGGTATAAACCTTAATGCAATTGACATCATCATTGATATCTCATGTACAGGGAATTTAATTTTGTTTAAGGGATCAAGGAGATTTTCTAATCCATCTGTTAATTGATTTGGTGTTGTTGTGTAAGTCATAAGAGAAGAACCAATTATCAAAAAAACCAACCTAAAACCCATTCTTAAGGCTGTTACAATTCCTTCCTCGGTAATTGTTAAAAAGCCTATTTCAAATACTGGGGTCCCTGCTGTTAAGAACAAATTAAAACCTACAGTAAATACCAAAAGAAATAAAATCGGTTTTATTCCTTTAATTATGTATTTAAATGGAACATTAGACAAAACAATTATACTTATTAAAAATAGAGCTATAATGATATAACCTGGATAGTTATTTACAATAAACAAGGATATAATATACAAAAACGTAGCAAGTAATTTAACTCTAGGGTCAAGTCTATGAAGGATGGATTCAACAGGATAGTATTGCCCTATGGTTATATCTCTAATCATTGTTAATTTCCAACCTTCTTTCCTTTAAAAATGCAAGGATTTCTTCTTTTGCTTCTTGAACAGTTGTAACTGATGTCTTTACATCAATTCCTCTATCTTTTAACTCATTCATAATATAAGTAACCGCTGGAGCTGCAAGTCCTATTTTTTCTAATTCCTTATAATGAGAAAAAACCCTTTGTGGTATATCATCAAATACAATATTACCATTATCCATAACCACTATTCGATTGGCAAACTTGGCAATATCCTCCATGCTATGTGATACAAGTACTATAGTAATACCATTATCTTTGTGGAGTTTATAAATTTGTTCTAGTATTTCATCTCTTCCCATTGGGTCTAAACCTGCAGTAGGCTCGTCAAGAACTAAAACTTCTGGTTCCATTGCAAGTACACCTGCAATTGCAACCCTTCGCTTTTGACCTCCTGAAATTTCAAAGGGTGATGATTCATACATATCCTCACTTATTCCAACCATATCAAGTGCCTTTTTAGTCTTTTCTTCAATCTCTTTATCTTGCAAAAGCTGATTTGTAGGACCAAAAGCCACATCTTCAAAAATAGTAGCTCCAAACAATTGGTGCTCAGGATATTGAAACACTAATCCTACTTTAGTTCTTAACTCTTTCATATTATAGCCTTTATCATAAATATTCTTATCCTTATAATAAATTGCCCCAGAAGAAGCCTTAATAAGGCCATTCAAATGTTGTACTAAAGTAGATTTACCAGAACCCGTATGGCCTATTAAACCAATAAAGTCACCTTCATTAATCTCAAGATTAATGTTACTTAGAGCATTTTTTTCATATGCACTGCCTTGACTATATATATAATTAAGATTTTCAACTTTTATTGACATTTTAGTAACCATACCTTCCTAAGTTATAAACCTATAAGAGTTTAATTCAGATTCTTACACATTGTATCTGCGAACTCTTCTATTGTTAACACGCCATCAGGTATGTCTAATCCTTCTTTTTTTAGTTCAAAGGCAAGTTCAGTAACTTGTGGGACATCTAATCTATATTCTTTAAGCTCTTCTACTCTAGAGAATATCTCTTTAGGTGTTCCCTCCATTACAATTTTCCCTTGGTCCATAACAATTACTTTATCCGCATCTATAACTTCATTCATATAATGAGTAATTAGCAAAATCGTGACTCCATTGTTCCTATTTAGTTCATGCACAGTTTGAATTACTTCTTTTCTTCCATTAGGATCTAACATAGCTGTAGGTTCATCTAAAATAATACATTCAGGCTCCATTGCCATGATACCAGCTATTGCAACCCTTTGTTTTTGACCTCCAGATAATCTGTTAGGTGATTTCGTGCGAAAATCCAACATATCAACTGACTTTAAACTTTTTTCAACCCTTTTCCAAATTTCTTCAGTGGGCACACCTAAGTTTTCTGGCCCAAATCCTACATCTTCCTCCACTACAGTTCCAATTATTTGATTATCAGGATTTTGAAACACCATCCCTGCAGTCTGCCTAATATCCCAGACACTCTCATCATCCCTAGTGTCTAGCCCCTTTATTAAAACAGTTCCTTCCGTAGGAAACAATATAGCATTCAACTGTTTTGCAAGAGTAGACTTACCAGATCCATTATGGCCTAATATAGCAACAAAATCACCCTTTTGCACATCAAGATTAATATCACGAAGAGCCTGATTAACACTTACCATCTCACCCTCTTCATCAGTATTCACATACTCATATATTAAGTTTTGC
This sequence comes from uncultured Lachnospiraceae bacterium, assembly GCA_964618775.1. Lineage (GTDB taxonomy): Bacteria > Bacillota > Clostridia > Lachnospirales > Lachnospiraceae > JAAYRG01. The sequence continues at coordinate 9,830 of CAZUDG010000040.1, forward strand.
ACCTTTATTATATCCATAAATCTCTACCCTCTTCATATACGACATTGTCTCCACTTGCCAAACCCTTTTCATATCTATTTTTACTTGTCCCATCCTCTAGGTACCTGGCACAAGAACATAATAAGGGTGACTTTTGCACGCACCTGCAACGGAACCCTTATTATGTTCTTGTGCCAGGTACCGGAAGCTCCTTACACCAGGTCCCGTATGCACACACAAATTATGAAAAAGAGCAGTTTCATATGATTTTTGAAACTGCTCCTAAATAACTAAACTAATTCGATTAAAACTTCCATTGCTGCGTCACCTTTACGTGGCCCAATTTTAATAGTTCTTGTATATCCACCATTACGATTTGTATACTTTGGGGCAACTTCTTCAAATAACTTATCTGCAAGGTCAACCTTTTTAGTGTTTTTCTTTCTACCAGCGTTGTCCTTTGGAACTTCTGTTACAGGATATAAGTATTTAAGCATTTGTCTTCTTGCATGAAGACGAGATGGACTGTCTTTTTTAATTGTTTTTTCAACATCATCATAAACAGTAACTCTCTTACCATCTACTTCATTCTTAATATTCTTACCGTCTTTATCCTTACGAGGCACTTTTGCTGTTACAGTGATTTCTTCATAGTTGTCTTTCTCTTTTACAGCAAGTGCAATTAATTTTTCTGCTATTTTACGAACCTCTTTGGCCTTGTGCTCAGTTGTAATAAGTTTACCATTATATAGTAATGCAGTTACTTGATTTCTAAGTAATGCTTGTCTTTGACTTGAGGTTCTTCCAAGTTTTCTATGTTTTGCCATTGTATTTTGTATTCCCTCCTTAACTTCTTAAAGTTAATCCTCATTCTCTTTTAAAGCTAAGCCTAGTTCTGCTAACTTATCTTCTACTTCTTCTAATGATTTTTTACCTAAGTTACGAACCTTCATCATATCTTCAGCAGTTTTGTTAGTTAGCTCTTCTACTGTATTAATACCGGCTCTCTTTAAACAATTATAAGAACGAACAGATAATTCTAATTCGTCAATACTCATTTCTAATACTTTTTCTTTTTCGTCATCTTCTTTTTCCACCATTACTTCAGCGGTTTTAGCACTTTCTGATAAATCAATGAAAGCGTTAAGATGCTCACTTAGTACCTTGGCTGCTAAACTTATAGCTTCATCAGGCTCTAAAGTCCCGTCAGTAAACACGTCAAGTGTAAGTTTGTCAAAGTCAGTAATTTGACCAACACGAGTGTTTTCTACGCTTAAATTAACACGCTCAACAGGAGTATATATTGAATCTATTGGAATTGTACCAATTGGTGCTTCATCATCCTTGTTTTTCTCTGCACTAACATAACCTCTACCCTGTGTAATAGTAAGTTCAACGTTCATCTTACTATCATGTCCACCATCTAGTGTAGCAATCACTAAATCAGGATTAATGATTTCAATATCAGGATCTGCTTGAATATCAGCAGCAGTTACTACCTTTTCACCTTCAACTTCAATATAAGCAGTTTTTGGCTCATTTGTCTCACTAGTATTTTTAATTGCCAAACCCTTTAAATTCAAGATTATTTCAGCAACGTCTTCCTTAACTCCAGGAATAGTACTAAATTCATGAACTATGCCTTCAATTTTAACTTGACTTACAGCAGATCCAGGCAAGGATGAAAGCATAATTCTTCTTAAAGAATTACCTAAAGTTGTACCGTATCCTCTTTCCAAAGGTTCCACGACAAAACGTCCAAATTTTTTATCTTCAGAAATTTCTTCTATCTCAATTTTTGGTTTTTCAAAATCAAACACAACAGGACCCTCCTTATGGGTTATAATGATACGATCAATAGAGTAATTATTTTGAGTACAACTCAACGATTAATACTTCATCAACTGGTAAATCTATCATTTCTCTAGAAGGTCTTTCTTTTATTACACCCTTCATATTCTCAAGATCTGATTCTAACCATTCAGGTACAATTCTGCCTTCAGTTACCTCAATGACATCTTTATATCTTTGAGCACTCTTATATTTCTCTCTAATCTCTATTACATCGCCTTCTTTTACTGCATAAGAAGGAATATTAACAGTGTTACCATTAACACTTACATGCTTGTGGTCAACAATCTGTCTAGCTTCTTTTCTTGTTCTACCAAAACCTAAACGGAAAACTACATTATCCAATCTAAGTTCTAGTGAAATAACAAGGTTTTCACCTGTTGTACCTTGTTTTAATTTTGAAGCTTTATCAAAATAATTTCTAAATGGCTTTTCTAAAACACCATAAATAAATTTTGCTTTTTGTTTTTCTCTAAGTTGTAATCCGTACTCACTAATTTTTCTATTTCTTCTTTGTGGATTTCTATTTGATTTCTTGTCAATGCCTAGATACTGTGGTTCTATACCCAGTGATCTGCATCTTTTCAAGACAGGACTCATGTCTCTTGCCATATTTCTTACCTCCTATTACACTCTTCTACGTTTTGGCGGTCTACATCCATTATGTGGAACAGGAGTAACATCTTTTATACTTGTTACTTCAATTCCGTTTGCTTGCAATGCACGAATTGCTGCTTCTCTGCCTGATCCAGGACCTTTAACCATTACATCTACTGATGATAATCCATGTATTGTTGCTGCTTTTGCTGCAGTTTCTGCTGCAACTTGAGCTGCATAAGGTGTTGATTTTCTAGAACCTCTAAAGCCTAGTCCACCCGCACTTGCCCATGAAATAGCATTACCTTCTGCATCTGTTAGAGTGACAATTGTATTATTAAAAGTCGATTGAATATGTGCCTGTCCACGACCAACGTTCTTTTTGACACGTCTTTTTGTTGATTTTTTCGCTACTTTCTTAGCCATTCATCAAACCCTCCTATGGATTTTTATTGCTTATTTCTTCTTGTTAGCCACTGCACGTCTACGACCTTTTCTTGTTCTTGCATTGGTCTTAGTCTTTTGACCACGAACTGGTAGACCTCTTCTGTGACGAATTCCTCTATAGCAACCTATTTCTTGAAGTCTCTTAATATTAAGTGCTCTTTCTCTACGTAAGTCACCTTCCACATCATAAGTTTCAATTACCTCACGGATTCTTCTAGCTTCTTCATCTGTTAAGTCTCTTACGCGAGTATCTGGATTAACATTAGCTTTAGCAAGGATTTCTTTTGATCTTGATCTTCCAATGCCGTATATATACGTTAAACCTATCTCAATACGTTTATCTCTAGGTAAATCTATACCACTAATACGAGCCATGTGCGTATCACACCTCCACTTTTCATCTAATATAAGATTTGTCTTATTTTCTAATTTTAAAGTTTCTTCGTTATTACTAAAGTATTTCTTGAAACTGATAGTACCTACTTATATTAAGTACAATACTAATTAAATCTCTACTTAGCTACTAATTAGCTAAGCTTGTTACTGAATATTTTTTTACTATTTTGCAATAAGACAATTAAATTGATAGAGTGATTTTTTTAATTGAAGTATTGCCAGCCGCTTTAAATTGTGACAAACATCTTTTTAATGTTTGTTGATTATCATAATGTAATCATGATTCAAAACAGTTCCATCCTTATTAACTTAATAATCAAACTCTAATAGGAACTGCCCACAATATCACAATTGCATTGATTGGTGCAAATTGTAACTCAGAAAGCAAGAACTATTCTATATTAAAATAACGGGATTAATCCCCTTATTGTTAATTAGCCTTGTCTTTGTTTATGTTTAGGGTTTTCACAAATAACCATGACTCTACCCTTCCTTCTGATTACTTTGCACTTTTCACATATAGGTTTTACTGATGATCTTACTTTCACAGTAATCTCTCCTTTCATAAAAAGTCCGTCTTACATTATACCACCGTCATTGCTTTAAATCAAGGGATATTTTAAATTTTATAGCAAATTGAAATTCCATAAATTTTAGTTTTAAGACTGACCTTTGGAATACATTTATAACTGATTATTTGTCGCGCCATACGATTCTTCCTTTAGTTAAATCGTAAGGAGATAATTCTAATGTAACTTTATCGCCAGGAACAATCTTGATGTAATTCATACGTAGTTTTCCACTAATATGCGCAAGTACTATATGTCCATTTTCTAATTCAACATTAAACATTGCATTAGGTAACTTCTCAACCACAGTACCTTCAATTTCTATAACATCTGCTTTTGCCATCTTATTATCACCTCCATATTACGCTTGTTCTATCTATAAGAAAGAATATATGATTTATTTCTGTTTGTTATAAATGTTTTTGCTTGTCATATATTTTTTATTTTATAAGGTATTACTTAGCCTTTGATTTTATTCTTGTATTCTTTTATATTCTTTTTTATAAGTTCGTTTGTAACTTGTATATTAGATCCACTCTCATTACATTTATCAAAAATATTTTCACCTATAAACTGTATATGTTTTCTGTTTTTTTTCTTTGATTTATCCAGTGTCCTAGATTTTCCATCAACCATATATACATGTTTTTCATCTGCTTCTATTAAGATAAAATATTCATCCTTATCATGACCTGCGAGAGATCTTACAATTGTTCCGTATTCATTTTTCATATTATAACAAGTCCTTTAATCTATAAAGACAATATTTCAGGTTCATCTTCAGTAATTAATACGGTGTTTTCATAGTGTGCAGATAAAGAACCATCTCTAGTCACAACGGTCCAATTATCATCTTCCCAAACAACATCATATCTTCCAAAGTTAACCATTGGTTCAATTGCTAAAGTCATACCTGGTAACAATCTGATTCCTCGGTTTTTCTGTTTAAAATTAGGAATTTGAGGAGCCTCATGCATTTCTTTGCCAATACCATGACCAACTAAATCTCTTACCACTGACAATCCATTTGCTTCAACATGTCTTTGTATTGCAGCCCCAATCTCATGTAAATGATTACCATATTTTGCATATTTAATACCTTCAAAAAAACTTTGCTCAGTTACTTCTATGATCTTTTTAGCATCATCGCTCACTTTGCCTACTGCCCATGTTCTAGCTGCGTCTGACTGGTATTCTTTGTATATAACACCAGCATCAATGCTAACAATATCTCCATCAATTAAAATTTTATCTTTACTAGGGATTCCATGTACCACTTGATCATTAACTGATATACAAGCAGAAGCCGGGAATCCTTGGTAACCAAGAAAAGAAGGTATACAGTTGTATCTTCTAATCGAGGCCTCTGCTAGCTCATTAATTTCAAAAGTAGATACTCCTGGTTTAATATGTTCTTTTATTTCCATATGGACTTCAGCAAGAATTTTACCTGCTTCTCGCATAAGTTCAATTTCCCTATCGGACTTAATTGTAACAACCATTAATTAACGCCTCTTTCAATATTGTTTATAACATCTTCAAAAACCACATTTATATCTTGGGATCCATTAACAGTAAACAAAATATCATTATTAGTATAATATTCAATTAAGGGTGCGGTTTGATCATGGTATACTTTTAAACGCTTACTTACCGTTTCTGGTTTGTCATCGTCTCTTAGTATTAACTGGTTACCACAAACATCACAAATTTCTTCTAGCTTTGGTGGGTTATGGTCTACATGATATGTAGCTCCACATTTAGTACAAGCCCTTCTACCAGACATTCTCTTTACAATGCTTTCGTCTTGCACCTCTATGTTAACTACAACATCAATCTTCTCACCAGATAAATCTAAGGCTCTGTCTAGCGCTTCAGCTTGTGGAATAGTTCTTGGAAAACCATCAAATATATATCCATTCTTACAATCATCTTGGGTTAATCTATCAATTACCAAATTAACTACAAGTCCATCTGGTACTAATAATCCTTTATCCATATATTCCTTGGCTTCTTTTCCTAGTTCAGTATTATTCTTTATATTTTGTCTAAAAATATCCCCTGTGGAAATATGAGGAATATTATACTTTTCTCTTATTTTTTTGGCCTGTGTGCCTTTGCCAGCTCCTGGCCCACCTAATAATACAATCTTCATATTTATGATCGTGCCTTTCTTTAATAGATGTAAAAAACAGATAATTGCACCACTTTTTTCTTGTACAGTCGCTAGGGACCTGGCATAACAACAAAATAAGGGTGACTTTTGTGGTTCACAACAATGGAACCCTTATTTTATTGTTATGCCAGGTCCCGGCCGCCCATCCACGAAAGTTCGCAATAATCTGCAAATGGCGGGGCAACGCCCCGCCTCTATATCAAATTGTTAATCACTTAAAAACCCTTTATAGTGGCGTACCAACATTTGAGATTCTATTTGCTTCATTGTTTCTAAAACTACTCCTACAACGATAATTAGAGAAGTTCCACCAAATGATACATATGCCCCAAATGCTCCTGAGAAAAATATAGGAACAACTGCAATAAAGGTTAGAGCTGCGGCACCAATCACGACTATTTTATTAAGTACAGAAGACAAATAATCTGATGTTGGTCTGCCTGGTCTTATACCAGGTATAAATCCGCCTTGTTTTTTCATATTGTTGGCTATTTCTAAAGGATTAAATGTAATAGATGTATAAAAATATGCGAAAAATAGAATTAAAGCCATGTAAACTAGTAATCCTATTGAATATTTAAATTCATTCCATCCTGATAAATTAATCCAGTTGTTTTGATTCAATAAATAAAGAATTTTTGACCCAATTCCGCCACTTTGACTTCCTTCAACTCCAAAAAAAGATCCAATTACTACAGGAAATTGCATTATAGAACTTGCAAAAATAACAGGAATTACACCCGCAGTGTTTACCTTTAATGGAATATGTGAGGATTGACCTCCGACCATTTTTCTTCCTTGAACCTTTTTTGTATATTGTACAGGAATTTTTCTTTGTCCTTCTTGAAGTAATACTATAAAAACAGTCATCACTATAACAACAAAAACAATTATAATTATCGCAATCACTGCATTAAGTATGTTAGATGCACCTATTATAAACTGTTCACTTAATCTTCTAAAGTCTGAAGGCATTCCTGAAACTATGTTTATTAATAATATAACTGAGATACCATTACCAACACCCCTTTGCGTGATTTGTTCTCCTAACCACATTAAGAATGTTGTACCTGCTGTAAATGAAGCAGTAATTACAACTACAGTAGAGAAGGACAAGCCTCCTTCTAACAGGCCAGATCTTCCAAAACCAATAGCAAAGGCTACAGATTCAACAACTGCTAACCCTACTGTTAAAAATCTGGTATAGTTTTGGATTTTCTTTCTGCCATCCTCGCCTTCCTTTTGCATTTCTTCCAATCTAGGAATTGCAATTGTAAGCAATTGCATAATGATTGAGGATGTAATATATGGTGTGATATTTAGCGCAAAAATTGACATCTGCGTAAATGAACCACCAGTTAGTGTATCAAAAAAACCGAAAGCTGTTTGCACTCCTAGCCATTGTTCATAGTAATCTCTGTTAATTCCTGGCACAGGAAGCTGAGAACCAAGTCTTACGATTAATAATGCTATAAAACTAAAAAAAAGTTTTTGTCTAATATCCTTTATTCTTAAAGCATTACGGAGTGTTTTAAACATGTTAAATCACCTCAGCGTTTCCACCAAGGGCTTGGATTTTTTCCTTTGCACTTTTACTATATGCATTCACTTTCACATCAAGCTTCTTAG
>CAZUDG010000041.1:0-10263 GCA_964618775.1 uncultured Lachnospiraceae bacterium
CAAACTAAAACACTACAGGTTGAGCAATATTTTGAAGCATCTGTACATTACTCCAGCCTGCGATACCATAGTTATAGGATAAAATATTTATATCATATGCTATTTCTTTACCTTCAACCTTAATTGTATAATCTTCACCTCTGAAGTTTGGAACTACATCTATATTAAACTTGGTCTCTTCAGGACCTGAACTAGCTAGTGCTGTAGCAAGTATTACATTAAATCCATTGGAAAAGTTCTCTACAATGTTTTGAGCCGTTCCAGTGTATACTCTTGTTGGTTCAGTTATATCCATTAAACCTTCTCTATAAAGAGGACTATAATATAATTGTCCTGGCCATTTATTGGAGTGTATTGTAGTTTTTATAGGGTTCATTAAAGCTGCTGTACGAAGAATTCCAAGACCACCCATTGCACCACCTGCAATAATTATCTTTTGTTCATTCTCTCTTGCTGTTTCTACCATTTTGTTATAGAACTCTTTGTCTATAAATGCTCCTGTAGATAATACAATTATACTAGCTTTACCTTTTAATATGGTTTCTGTATAATCTCTAACTGCCTGAGCATTTGCTGCTTCTGATATATATTCAGGTTCTGTCGCCATAAGTTCCTCTATGGTTGTACAAGCTTTAGCTCCGTAATGATTTGCAACTGCTCTTGTCTTAGCTGGGTTTCTACCTAGAACTGCAACTATTTCATATTCTGGAATAATACCATCTAATACAGCATTTCCTACAATTTGATTTAAAAATCCACATCCTAATAGTGCTAACTTCTTTTTCTTCATCTTTCTAATTCTCCTATTTATCTAATATATATTTTCTTATTTGTGATAGCTGTTTAATACAGACTATATACATAATTATTTATCTTTTCAATATTATAAAATTTAATTGTTACTTTTTAATATTTTATTCTTTAACAAGTAATGCCACAGCTTCAACATGAGCTGTATGAGGAAACTGATCAACAGGCTGAATCTTTTTAAGTTCATATCCCTTGCCTGCTAGGTAATTCAGGTCTCTTGATAGGGTTGCTGGGTCACATGATACGTAGACTACCTTTTTAGGGCTCATGTCAACTATAGTATTAAGTAAACTTTCCTCGCATCCTTTTCTTGGTGGGTCTACTACTATTATATCAGCATAGATATTTTCTTCTTTATATTTCATTGGTAAAAGCTCTTCCGCTGGTCCTACAAAGAACTGCGTATTTTCTATATTATTAATCTGTGCATTTCTTCTTGCATCAAGTATTGCATCTTCTACTATTTCAACACCATATACCATTTTAGCCTTTTGGGCCATAAAAAGAGATATAGTACCTATACCACAATATAGGTCCCAAACTACTTCGCTTCCATTTAAATCAGCATATTCAAGGGCTTTTTCATATATTATCTTGGTTTGTATAGGATTAACTTGATAAAAAGATGTGGGAGAGATTTGATACTTAACATTCCCTATATAATCAATAATATAATCTTGTCCCCATATGGTTTGTCCCTCTTCTCCCATAATAACATTGGTGTTATCTAGGTTAAAGTTTAAAGCAATACTAGTCATTCCAGGTACTTTTATAAGTTCCTTAACTAGTTTTTCACTATGGGGTAGCTTTTTCCCGTTAATAACAAGGCATACCATAATTTCACCTGTTGTGAAACCAACCCGAGTTACAATATGCCTTACTAAACCTTCATGGTCCTTCTCATCATATATACTTATATTATTATCTTTTATAAATGTACGTACCAGGTCAAATATGTCATTGTTAATTTCACTTTGAATATAACATTCATCCATATCAATAATGGAATGAGTCCTCCTGGCGTAAAAACCCATTACAACATGGCCTTCTTTGTCCAATCCTATTGGTAATTGAACTTTATTTCTATAATAATATGGTTCTTCCATTCCTATGATAGGCTCTAACTCTATCCTTGATGTATCAAACTTGCCAATTCTTTCTAAACAACTAATAACTTTGTTTTGCTTATAGTCAAGTTGTTTTTCATAGTCCAGATGTTGAAGACTACATCCGCCACATTTATCAGCAATTTTACATATGGGCTCTACCCTGTAGGGTGATGGGTCAAGAATTTCTATAATTCTTCCATAACCATAGTTCTTTTTAGCCTTTGTGACCTTAATTTTAACTTTATCTCCAATAGTGGCATTATTAACAAATAATGTATATCCTTCATACCTGCCTATGCCTTCACCCTGTGAACCAATATCATGAATGTCTATTGTTAATTCATCATTTTTTTGTATTCTCATCATTAAATATTACTAGTCCTCTTTATATTACTTTCCATTAAACGATTATAGCCTAACCACTCTGTGTTGTCTTCCGCTCCATCAAATGCTTCAACCATAATTTGAATCTTTGCATCAGTATTATCTGCGTAATTAAGTGCTAGCGCCTCAATAATAGCAGGTTTTTTTGGAGAGCCATATTCTAGTTCTCCATGATGGGCTAGGATACAGTGCTTAAGCTCTAGCTCTAATTCTTTAGGGAAGTTAGGTATTTCTTTTATCCTTTCCCCTATGATTTCAGCTCCAATAAATATATGTCCTAACAGGTTACCTTCGTCTGTATAATCATTAACCGGAAAACTTGAAAGTTCTTTAGTCTTGCCAATATCATGAAACAAGGCCGCTGTTATTAGTAAGTCTCTATTAATAATTGGATATTGTTTTGCATAAAAATCACATAAATTCGCAACATTTATAGTATGCTCTAATAATCCACCCATAAAACCATGATGAACACTTTTTGCTGCAGAATGTTTCTTGAATGTATCAATAAACTCCCTGTCCTCTACATAAAAGCGTTTAAGTAATTGCTTTAAATGTGGTTGCTTCAAACTATCTATATATGATAAAAGCTTTGCATACATATCTTCTATGTTTTGTTTAGATGTAGGTAAATAGTCAGCAGGTTCATATTCCCCTTCTTGACATTTCCTGGCTCTAGTTATGCTTAGCTGATGTGAACCTTGAAAGGAGTTAACTATTCCTGTGACTTCTATATAATCCATTTCGTCAAATTCATCTATAGCATTAGTCTCATTCCATATCTTTCCGTCTAAAATGCCTGTCTTGTCTTGTAAGGCTAAAGATATGTAACTTTTGTTGGTCTTAGTCGTTAATCTTTGTTTAGATTTGCAAAAATAAATAGCTTGTATATGATCTCCTACTTGTAATTCATTAATGTATCTCATTGTTATAACTAACCAGCCTTTCTAGTCTGATCTACTTGCAATATCTTATATATCATAAACCTAAGGTCTGTTTATGATCTTGTTCTCCACTCGCAAGCATAATCTAATCTGAATTTGCTCGCCACTTTTTATTATAACATAAACTTTCTAGATTAGAAACATAGGAATTAATCCATAATAATGTTTATCAGTATCGTTAATACTGTTTATCAATATTATGGATTAAGATTATTAATGTTATATTTTATAACTTTCTTGTTCCTAACATAATTTCTAATTCTATTACTTCATCCTCGATTTGATATTCTCTATAGATTTCTAGTTTTATCACATCTTCTGGTTTTGATTTTATTAGGTTTTTTTGGAATTCTTTTACGGATCCTATATCAGTGTTATTAATACCTGTTATAATATCTCCTATTTGGATTCCCTTATTAAATGCTGGTGAATTGGCTACCACTCTCGTTACGGCAATACCGTTTTCTAAGTTGAATTCACTTAAGGCCTCTGAAGTTATATCGGTAGCAGTAATACCTAAGTAGGACCTGTTTTCATTATTAACCAAACTCTCTATAATTGGCTTCAAACTTGTAATTCCCATAAATGTATTGATATTCTCATCTCTACTGTCACTCAATTTATTTGTAATAATACCAATTATGTCTCCTCTTAGATTTATAACATAGCCTTCACCATCTGCCACATAATTAATATCGCTATGGAATAAATCAATCTGATAATCTGTTATATGAGTATTTGTATTTCTAGTACTTACCATTCCAATCTCCATAGAACCTATGTATCCATTGGGGCTTCCAATTGCAACTAAGGGTGTTCCCACTGGTAAATATCCTGACTCCCCTAATGAAGCCACCTTTAAGTCCTGAAATTCTTCTGGCAAATCTCCTATTGTTATTGCTATTACCCCAAGATTTAATTCACCATCAAAAGATTGCAGTGTAGCCTCAACTTTAGTCTCATCATTAAAAGAAACCATAATGGCATTAGCGCCTTGCACTCGGTCATAATTAACTAACACGAGCAAGTCCACTCCATTATTCCCTACAATTAGTCCAATTGTATCATCAGGAACTTCTATCTCGTTTTGAAACCAGTCTTGATTACTTTTGATGCTAGTAACCAATACCATAGCATCACATGTTTCATCGACTATACTTTTGACCTTAGCATATATACTTATAAGGTCTTTTTCATCTGCTGATATGGCGTTATTAATAATTACTGTATCAGAGGGAATCCTGTTTTCATTAGGGTTTGTTACTTCTTCTGTCTCTTCTGGTCCTTTATCAGCTTCTGATTCCTTTGGTGGGTCTTCTTCCTTGTCTGGATCATTGTCTTCTGAAGGGAACTCAACAAACTTTTTGTCTTTTCCAAATATGCTATATAATGGTTGTTCTGTAACACACATTACTACACCTGCAGTCAAACCAAATAATCCCCCTAAAATAATAGTCATAACTATTGCAAAGATAACTTTTTTAATTTTCTGTTTTTTTCTGGAAATAACCTTTTCCTCTATAAAATTATATTCCTTAATATCATCTTGCTTATTATTTTGTTCCTTATTATCGTTAGACATACTGGTTCTCCTTTAGGACAATATGCATATTAGCTCTTTTCTTGTTGAATCATTTTACCACAAAGTTGTGAACATCTTATGAATGCATTGTTAACAAAAGTGAGGTTAAAGCTAGCTAGATAAAGCTACTAATAGCTGTTTTAATTTTACCAATTATAAGGTACAATAATATCATAGTGTTTTTATAAACTATTAAGTATGTCCTCTGACTTATTAGTAGTATATATTATCAAATTGTTTTACTTTTTATATTATGGAGGTTTTAATGAACGACAAATCACTTCAAACTTTAGAATATAACAAAATTAAAGATATGCTTGTTAATTTGGCAAGTTCAGATATGGGTCAAGACCTATGCCGGGATCTTAATCCTATAAATAATATAGATGAAATTAAAATAAGACAAAAAGAAACATCAAATGCATTAAGTAGAATTTTAAGAAAAGGAAACATAGGCTTTCATGGGCTTTACGACGTCCGTCCGTCTATGAAACGTCTTGAAATTGGCTCTACTCTTTCTGCCAATGAGCTTCTTCATGTTTCTTCAATCTTAGAGTCATCCCTAAGGGCAAAGTCCTATGGAACTGCCCAGGATGGTCAGCAAGAACATGAGCCAGATTCCTTAAATCATTACTTTTCTTCTTTAGAACCTTTGTCTAATATTAGAAAAGAAATCCAACGTTGCATTATTGGGGATAATGAGTTTGCAGATGATGCAAGCCCTGGTTTAAAGAACATTCGCAGAAGCATTAATAATGCCAAGGGTAAAATTCAAGGCCAGTTGAATAGGATTATGACTGCTGCTAATAACAAGAATTATTTACAAGATAATCTAATTACCCTCCGTAACGGAAGATACTGCCTGCCAGTAAAAGCAGAGTATCGTTCCAATATACCTGGCATGATACATGACCAGTCGTCAACAGGTTCTACTGTGTTTATAGAACCAATGGCAGTTGTTAACTTGAATAACGAAATTAGGGAACTTGCCTTAAAAGAACAAGAGGAAATTGAAAAAATCTTAGCCGACCTAAGTAATATGGTTTCAGATTATACCGAATCTATAATAAGCAATTTAAAGATTTTAGTGAAACTCGACTTTGTTTTTGCTAAAGCCAACCTAGCTAAAAATATGAAGGCTAGCGAGCCTGTTTTTAATGAGGAACATATTATTAACATCAAAGAGGGCAGACATCCTTTAATAGATCCAAAATCTGTAGTTCCTATTGATATATCAATAGGAAAAGATTTTGACATGTTAATAATCACTGGTCCTAACACTGGAGGTAAAACTGTATCTTTAAAAACAGTCGGCTTGTTTACATTAATGGGACAATCTGGACTTCATATCCCTGCTTCTTTTGGGTCACAACTTGGTATGTTTGATGAGGTTTATGCTGATATTGGAGATGAGCAAAGTATTGAACAGAATTTATCTACCTTTTCTTCTCATATGACTAACATTGTAAACATACTTAAGCATGCCAACCATAAGTCCCTTGTTCTTTTTGATGAACTTGGAGCTGGAACTGATCCAACAGAAGGGGCTGCTCTTGCCATGTCAATTCTTGATCATTGCCACAGAGAGCAAATAAGAACTATGGCCACTACCCATTACAGTGAACTTAAGATGTATGCCCTATCTACACCTAGAGTCAGTAATGCTGCCTGTGAGTTTGATATCAAAACCCTGCGTCCAACCTATCGTTTATTAATTGGTATTCCTGGTAAAAGTAACGCTTTTGCAATCTCAAAACGACTAGGCCTTCCTGATTCTATAATTGATAATGCTAAAAACAAGATAGGTCAAGATGATAAGAGTTTTGAAGAACTATTAACAGACTTAGAAAACAAGCGACTTGATATGGAAAAATCTTATAATGAAATCGAGAAAGATAGTAGGGAAGCCAAGTTTTTACGCAATGAGTTAGAGTCAAAAGTCAAAAGCCTTGGGAGAAGAGAAAAACAAATTCTTGATTCTGCTAAGGAAGAGGCACGGAAACACCTTCAGGAGGCGAAAGACTATGCTGATGAAACCATAAAGAAGTACAATAAATGGAGCTCACAGTCTGGGCTTAATAAAGAAATGGAAGATACAAGAGGCGAGTTACGTGATAAACTTTCTAAACTTTCACCAAAAAGTAATATCGGTGAGGATAGAAAACCAAAGAGAAAGCACAAGCTATCGGATTTTAATTTAGGAGATGATGTTTATGTTATAAGCTTAGGTTTAGATGGTATTGTTACATCTATTCCTAATGATAAAGGGGATTTGTTTGTGCAAATGGGAATCCTATCCTCAAAAGTAAACATTAACGACTTGGAATTAAAAGAAGATTCTTCTAAAAACAATTTCAAACCCAGCAAATCAAGTGCTGGTAAAATCAAGGCTTCAAAATCATCAGTTATTAGTCATGAAATTAATATAATTGGCAAAACCGTTGACCAAGCCTTACCAGAAGTTGATAAATATTTAGATGATGCCTACCTATCTAATATGAAAAAGATTCGAATAGTACATGGTAAAGGAACTGGGGCTTTAAGAAATGCCGTTCATTCCCATTTGAAAAAATCAAAATATATTAAATCATATCGACTCGGGGAATTTGGCGAAGGTGATGTGGGGGTCACAATAGTTGAATTTAAATAATATGGAAAGGTAGTGACAATATGGCAACAAAGCAAAAAATACTTATTGTAGATGATGACGAGAATATTGCTGAATTAATTTCTCTTTATCTAACAAAAGAATGTTTTGACACAAAACTAGTACATGATGGAGAAAGTGCAATAGAGGCCTTCAAAAGCTATGAGCCTAATTTAGTTTTATTAGATTTAATGCTACCAGGTATTGATGGCTACCAGGTATGTCGTGAAATACGAAAGACTTCAGATGTACCTATAATTATGCTTTCTGCAAAGGGAGAAACCTTTGATAAGGTGCTAGGTTTAGAACTAGGTTCCGACGATTATATTATTAAGCCTTTTGACTCAAAAGAATTGGTAGCAAGAATTAAAGCTGTACTTCGTCGCTTTAATCCAATCACTGTCTCTCCAGATGAGGATGCAGATAAGGAAGACATTGAACAAATTGGAGACTATGTTATTTATCCAGACCTAATAGTTAATCAAACCAATTATTCTGTAGTTTACAAAGGCAAAAAGGTTGATATGCCACCTAAAGAATTGGAGTTGCTATATTTTATTGCTTCCAATCCAAACCAAGTCTTTACTAGAGAGCAGCTCCTTGACCACATATGGGGTTATGAATATATTGGAGATACTAGAACCGTTGATGTTCACATTAAAAGACTAAGAGAGAAAATCAATGATCATGCCCAGTGGAGCATATCCACAGTTTGGGGAATTGGCTATAAGTTTGATACTAAAAAGTAAATTATAGGGTGGTGAAGTCTTATGAGGCATAAACTGTGGTTTAAACTATTGGTTGGGTATTTCTTGTCCGTAGTGTTTATGTTTACTGCATTAAATACATATGGTGTTGATCGAATTGAAAACAAACTGTTACAAGAGAAGAAAACTAGCCTCTATAATGAAGCTTCATCAATTTCCTCAAAATATATGCAAAGCTTTTATAACGATACAGCATCATTTAATGAAACTACTTATCATCTTCAATTAGTTGATAATCTTCTTGATGTAAGGATTTGGATCGTAAATGCAAATGGCTATGTAATCTCTGATACAAGAATGCCTACAGCTATACCTTCAATTAATATAAACGATATAGATCCCGACTTTTTAAGCTATACATTTTCAGAAAACACAGTAATGCCAGGAATTTTGTCAGAGCCAGCCATAAGTGTTGTTGTACCTGTTGTGAGTAATTATAGAACAAGTGGCTACGTTGTACTCCACTCTCCCTTAAGTGATGTATATAAGGAAACTATTCTTTTTGTTGATACTATCAATATAGCTTTAATTATATTTGTACTTATTCTAGCCCTTGCCCTAGTATATATTTATTATATTACGGTGATTCCTTTGCGTAAGCTAATGCGTGCCGCTGCAGAATATGCAGATGCAAATTATGATTATAAGGTTGATTTAAAAAGACAAGATGAGTTTCAGGATTTAGCTAATTCACTAACCTATATGGCTAAAGAGATAAGCAAGTTAGATGAGTATCAACAAAAATTTATTGCCAATATTTCACACGATTTTCGCTCTCCTTTAACTTCTATTGGAGGCTATGCAAAAGCTTTACAAGATGGGACAATTCCCTATGAAGCGAAAGATAGATATTTAGATATAATTTTATTTGAAACTGAAAGATTAAACAAACTTACTACCAGCTTGCTTGAATTAAACAATTTGTCTAGTAAACAATCTATGATAAACATAACATCTTTTGATATTAATAAGATTATAAAAAGTACCGCGGAAAGTTTTGAAGGAATCTGCAGGGAGAAGAAAATAACCTTAAAGTTGTCTTTTTTTGCAAATGAATCTTTAGTTGATGCAGATGAGAGTAAAGTCCAACAGGTTCTATATAACTTACTTGATAATGCAATAAAGTTTAGCCCTCTTAATTCTGATATCCTTATATCCACTTTGGAAAAAGGGGACAAGGTCCTTGTGTCTCTTAAAGATTATGGCCCTGGAATAGCCAAAGAGGATCTCAAAAAAATATGGGACCGTTTTTATAAAACGGACCCTTCTAGAGGCAAAGATAAGACCGGCACTGGTCTAGGACTTTCAATTGTTAAAGAAACCATAGCTGCACATGGCGAGAACGTTAATGTAATAAGTACTCAAGATGTGGGCACTGAATTCATATTCACCCTACAAAGAACTTCTGGTTTCTTATAATAAACAGATATTAGGTGTATCTTTTACCTGGTCTACCCTACCATATGTTATTATGAAGGTCACCGTATAACCCAAGACCTTCAAATTGGTTTTGCCTTAGAGCTTCATACAAAATAATAGACACAGAGTTTGATAGGTTAATAGAACGAGTTTCCTCTATCATAGGAACCCTAATACATGTCTCTTTATATTCCATTAAGATTTCTTCTGGTATTCCAGCACTTTCCTTACCGAACATAATATAAGAATCAGGTTCATAAGATACATCTGCATATGTTTGTTTTGCCTTTGTAGTTGCCATATATATTTTGGCTTCTTTGTTACGTATTAAAAAATCTTCAAAATTCATATAAACAGTTACATCTAAATCCTTCCAATAATCTAGCCCAGCTTTTTTTATGTTCTTATCGGTAAGCCTAAAACCAAGAGGCTCAATTAAATGAAGTTTTGTTCCTGTGGCTACACAGGTTCTTCCGATATTCCCAGTGTTAGCAGGCATTTCTGGTTCTAACAATACTATATTCATATTGGCTGTCCCCTATAATGTAGATACAAATCTTTCAATACGTTCTAAAGCAATCTTAAGGTCTTCCATTGAATA
>CAZUDG010000041.1:10363-17416 GCA_964618775.1 uncultured Lachnospiraceae bacterium
ATTTTTGTCATTTGTTCTATAATTATCTTAGGTCCTGCTGCATAACCTAGTCTCCAACCTGTCATTGCATATGATTTTGAAAATCCATTAATCAATACGGTTCTTTCTTTCATACCCGGAAATGATGCTATCGTTGCATGTTCTTTCCCATATGTAAGTTCAGAATAGATTTCATCAGTTATAACAAATAAATCATTATCAATAATAAGATCTACAATTTGTGATAAATCGTCATGATCCATTATTGCACCCGTTGGATTGTTAGGAAAAGGAAGTATTAAGATCTTTGTTTTGGGTGTTATGGCTTCCTCCAACTTCTTTCTAGTAAGTTTAAAACAGTCCTCTTCTTCTAATTCAATTATTACAGGTGTCCCTCCTGCTAATTGAGCACAAGGCAGGTAAGATACATAACTTGGTTGAGGAATCAAAATTTCATCTCCTGGGTCAACCATTGCTCTAAGGGAAATATCAATAGCTTCGCTACCTCCAACTGTAACAATTATCTCATCATTAGGATCGTATTCTAAGCCATTTTTTCTTTTAAGATAATTTGTAATCTCAACCCTTAATTCAGAAAGTCCGGAGTTTGAAGTATAAAACGTCTTCCCTTTTTCTAAAGAATAGATACCTTCTTCTCTTATATGCCAAGGTGTATCAAAATCAGGTTCACCAACACCAAGAGAAATTACATCCTCCATTTCATTTGCTACATCAAAAAATTTCCTTATTCCTGAAGGCTCGATTTTCGTTATTTGTTTAGATAATGGATTTCTCAAGGTGTAATCAACATCCTTTCGTCTTTTTTCTTGTGTACTAATGGAATTCCGTGTTCTTTATATTTCTTTAATACAAAATGAGTTACAGTACTTATTACTGAATCCATTGGTGCTAATTTACTTGATACAAAGTGAGCAACTTCTTTCATGCTTCGCCCTTCAATCATGACCGTTAAATCATAACCTCCAGACATAAGATAAACTGATTCTACTTCCTCAAACTTATAAATTCTTTCTGCCACCCTGTCAAAACCTTCACCTCTTTGAGGAGTAACTTTAACTTCGATCAAGGCTGTAACCTTTTCATTCTCAATTTTATCCCAATTAATTAGAGTCGGATATCCGCAAATAACTCCCTCTTTTTCCATATCTTTAATAAGAGAGGCTATGTCTTCTTTGGTGGTGCCTAACATTAGCGCTAATTCTTCTGTTGTTAATTTACTGTTTCTATCTATGGCTGCTAGAATTTTTTTTCTCATTCTTATTATCCTTCCTATGTTATAAGGTCCAGAAATTTATACAAGTCATCGTTTTTTGGAGGGGTCAAATATCTTTTATATTCACCATTTATAACTAGCTTCTCATTACCTTTAGTAATTCTTCCAATAATACCTGCTTGTATTCCATTATCCTCAAGCTCTTTTACTACCAAGCTTCCTTTATCAGTAACAATTAAAACAGATCCACCAGCTATTAATTCATATGGATTAAGGTCATATAATTCACAGATTTCTATTGTTTCTTGTTTGATAGGAATATCCCTAACATTGATCTCTAGCCCATTTGGTGAAGACTCTGCTATCTCCCATAAGGCTCTATTCACTCCGCCTTCTCTTATATTTATAATGAAGGCCACTCCTATATCAAGCACTATTTTAAGCTCTTTTGTAGCTAAAATATTATTATCAAGAGTTTTTGCTCGGTCTACAAAATCCTGGGTGAATCTTTCAAGGAGTTCCAGCTCTTTTTTCCGAGCAATTTTAGATGTGCCAACAATACCTGCCCACTTAGTCATAACAATTACTTGACCTGGTTTAATCTTATCTTTAAAAATAATACTGTCTTCCCCTGTACCCGAGCCAATTATAACTTCGTCTTTTATCTTGTCTATTAAAGCAAGTACTGAACTATTAAATATTGATTCTGAAAGCTTTCCTGTATTCATAATTGCTCCTATTTATAGAATAATAACAGCATATATTTGTATATCTAAGCAGGTGCAAGCTTAAGATCCCACGCCCTTATCCTTACGAGGCAGGTGGTGCTGCTGGTTCTGGTGTTGGTGGGGCTGGTGGAGCCTCTGGTGTTGGTGGGGCTGGTTGTGCTCCTTCTGGTGGAGGAACTTCTCCTTGTCCATCTGCTAGTGCACTTTCTTCTGGTGTCGGTTCTGGTGATGGTTCCGGCATAGTTCCAACGGTTACATATCTTGGCGTTGCATTATAGGAACTTTTATTAACCCTATATCTATCTACTTGTCTTCCATTTTCATAAACTACTTTATATAACTCTGCAACATAACCTGTATGAGAAGATTGTGTTACCTTTTCATAGCCTTCAGGTTGAGTAGGATCTTCTGTAACTACATCTGCAGGTGGCCCTTTACTAGATAATACTACAGTTTCGTATTTAATTGTTCTGTTGTCTGGCCTTGTTTCGTGTCCCCATATTGTGAAAGTAATCGAACGATTTTGAGTATATCCTTGTACTAATATTGGATAATCTGTATTGTTTCTAAATCGTAAATTCTTATAAGTTCCTGCAATTGCAGCATCTCTTGATAAATCTACATATCCAACTGTCATTGAATGGGCAGCTCTTTCTGTAATTTCCATTTCTGCATATAGTGCAGTGTTATAGAGTGTTGTTGTTACTTGGCAGGCACCGCCACCAATACTATCAACAACCTTTCCATTTACATATGCTCCCCCAATTGAATAACCATTGGCAGTAGTAAATGGTGATAGTTCAACATTCGCATCAAACTCTTCTCCTGGATATACTAATGTGTTGTTAATTAGATATGCACCATGGGCAACATTAGAAGTCCTACTAGCGGTTGAGGATGTAAAGTTGGTACTATATGTACCTAACACACTATCCACTTTCTCTACATCTTCTCTTGTATACTTAGGTTCATCTTGTAAAACAAGAGCATCAAGGGTGATACTTCTTTTGTCCCTGTCATTTATAATGGAGTCTTCAATTGATTTTATAGTTCCTTCTACATCTATGCGTCTTCCAACTACATGGTCAGTATATACAAATTGACCACCTTCTCTTTTCACAGATGCATTTTGGGACTCTACATCATATACAGAAAGATTTGTTTCTACAAATTCTTTTATTAAATTCTTATCTATTGTAAATTCTAAAGAAAGCACTAGATTATTATGAGCAATGTCTTTGATTTCCTTGTAACGTTTAATCAAATTACCTGATTTACCTATCTCAGTAACTTGTTCAAAAAAATCATAATCCTTGTTATCAAAACCTAACTCATCTGCACTAATCCTCTCGGTTTCATCTTCAACTTTCACTGTAACAGTCTTTGATTTTAATTCTTTTATATAGTTAGATATAGCTTCTTCTGCTTCTTCTAATGTCATTCCACCAATATGAACCGAGTCTACATATACACCCTCTGCTACTATTTCCTCTTCCAATATGGTTTCTTCCTTTAAGGCAGTTGTTTCTACCTTGTCTGCTTCATCCGTCTTGGCTGTGTTTTCCGCCTTGACTATGTTTACCGTCTTGGCGCTAGCGCCTTTGTAAGCAAACAATGAGAAGAAACACATGGTGACTAGACCAATAAGCATTATATTTAGATGCCTTTTAATCACACTAAATCCCCTTTCTCAATAAATATTTAATACAAATATAACAAAATTACATTAAAATACTTAAAAGTGTCGGTATTAACATAGCTAATACGACTGCAACAATTATAATCTTTGAGACTAATCTCTTTGTTTTTCTATTCATTGGTTTCACCAATATCATCTCCAATCTTTTCAATAATTAACATTATCTCTATTATTTATTTAGTGTTTATTTGTCATAAGTATCATTGTGCGTTGACTATTTGCTACTAATTTTTAGTCATTTAAACTATATATTATTCTATTTTATAGCCTGATTCAAGTGTTTTTTAATCTTTTTGTTTTATTGTTTCAAATAGCTTAGTAATTACTTGAAATAATCTATTATTTATTATAATAAATCATCTTTTATTATAATAGGGACATAAAGAGGCCAAAAAACATTTATCACACTCTGGACTTCTAGCCTTACAAATACTTCTACCATGAGCAATAACTTGTAAATTATATTCAATCCAGCTTTCTTTAGGCAAAACATCCATTAACTCAAATTCAATTTTATCTGGGTTTTTTGATTTGGCTAAATCAAGCCTATTAGAAATTCTTTTTACATGTGTGTCAACAACAATGCTGGGAATGTTATAAATATTACCTCTTATAACATTAGCTGTTTTCCTCCCAACACCGGGAAGTTTTGTTAAAGACTCAATATCAGATGGAACATCTCCATTGAATTCTGATAATAGCATCTTTGTAGCAGCAATTATACTTTTTGCCTTATTACGATAAAAACCTGTAGAGTAAACATCCTTTTCTAACTCTTTTATATCTGCATTTGCAAAATCTTCAATTGATTTATATTTTTTAAATAGCTTCTTAGTTACTTGGTTAACCCTATCATCAGTACACTGGGCACTTAATATAGTTGCTATTAGTAGTTGCCAGACATTTTCATGATCTAAATATGTCCTTTGATGTTGGCCATAATGTTCATCTAATAGTTCAATAATCCTATTAATACGTTCTTGTTCTTTTTTGGGTATTTTCTTCTTAGCCAAAACCATTCTCCTTTATTATATCTAAAATTCTTCGGTTACCAGCTTGGTCTGTGCATTGTAATTAAGAGGATCCCTTTTTTTATAATTAAATAATATTAACTGTGGCTCATATACATATTCCCCACTTCTCACACTTTCTTCAATATTGATATTAAAATATTCTAAGTGGAAATATTGTTTAGCCTTACCTAAGCTTTGCTTTGTATCTTTAACACCTAAATATTTCTCTCTTAAATCTCCATTGGAATATATCTTTCCATATATTTCTTTATATTTTTCTTCTTCATCAGCAAACTCTGGTCTTTTTCTCATGTTTTCTCTTAAATATAAGTCAAATAGGATGATTTCCTTAAAACCAGTTATGTCCTTAAGTTTTGACTCCATAAATTCTAACAATATCTCATATCTACCAGCTCTCGAATGCTTTATGTCAAGGAGTTCATTTTCTAAATAATATTGGCCTAACTCTTTATAAAGATCAAAGTAGCTCTCAAAGTAATGTTCCATAAACATGATAGTATTATTAAACTGACCACTATTATAATATACCTCTACCATTTCTTCTACTAATTTTAGCTTGAGAACTTGGTCATAGTTAATCCAGTTAGTAAATAAAACTTCATAGGGTGGTATATCTTTATAAACTATACCGTGTGTTTCACTATCTATAACTATAGGGGTACCTTTTAAGACTTTAAGAAATCCCAATTGAAATTGATCTGGTCTTAATTCATAAACATCATTAAATGAGTTACGAAAACTATCATAATCTTCAAATGGTAGCCCTGCAATTAAGTCTAAATGTTGATGGACATTCCTTTTTTCAGAAAGCCTTTTAACATTTTCACTGATTTTTTGAAAATTAGTTTTCCTATTAATAGCCTTTATTGTCTTAGGATTAGTTGATTGTACACCTATTTCCAATTGTACTAAGCCACTTCTCATTGATTTAAGAAGTTCTATTTCTTCCTCATCTAGAAGATCTGCTGCAATCTCAAAATGAAAATTAGTAATACCGTTGTCATTATCTATTATATGTTTCCAAACAGCAATAGAATGATCTTTATTACAATTAAATGTTCTATCTACAAACTTTACTTGTTTTACTTTGTGATTTATAAAGAAACTTAACTCTTGCTTTACTAATTCAATATCCCTAAGGCGCATAGTTTTATCTACTGATGAAAGACAGTAGCTACATGAAAATGGGCACCCCCTACTACTTTCATAATATATAATCCTGTTTTCAAAATGTGATAAATCATCATAAGGAAAGGGAACTTTGTTAAAGTCTGGCAAAGGTCTTGAACCTGTATGTTTAATTTTATCTTCTGTACTCTTATTGGTATTATCTTGTAAGTCTAGTAAATCTATCTTGTTCATACTTTCACCGCTAGTATTTGTCAAATCTCTAATAGCAGTTTTTCGGTATATAATTCCTGTGATTTCTTTTAAAAGAATAGGTTCTCTTATGCCTTCTTCTGGCTCATCCCCAGTTGCTGATTTATCTGCATTTTCTTCTTGATAATAATAATCCAGCAATTCTTTAAAGCTCTCTTCACCTTCACCAAGGATGATACCATCTATCTCTTTGTGACTTAATAAATAATCATTAGCATTATAAGTAACTTCTGGGCCACCAAGCCATATCTTAACCTCTGGTAAGACCTTCCTGATTTCTTTTGTTAAGCTTTCAACTGTTTCTATATTCCATATATAACAAGAAAAGGCAATTATATCAGGTTTCTCCAGATATATAGATTGTAATATGTTCTCAACTTGCTGATTAATAGTATATTCTAATATCTTAACAGATGTTTTGTACCCATCCCCATTAACTTTTGAATATGCTTGTGCATGTTTTTTTAGATAATGTACAGCTAAATTTGAATGTATATACTTTGAATTTATAGCGATTAGTAAGGTCTTCACGATAATTTCCACACCTTTCTTTAATTAAAAAAATATAGCAAAAAAGCGGGTGATGGGAATCGAACCCACGTATCTAGCTTGGAAGGCTAGTGTTCTACCATTGAACTACACCCGCATGAATTTAGTAATAAAACTTAGTATTGAGTTGTCTATATAGCTACTTGCTAGCTCAGAATAAAAATGGTATGCCGGCGACCGGAATCGAACCGGTACGGGAGGTTTAATCCCGCAGGATTTTAAGTCCTGTGCGTCTGCCTGTTCCGCCACGCCGGCATATTTGTGTTAAAGTTTTTGCTCCAACAATTTTAAATTATAGCACATCATTTATAAAACTTCAATGCTTAAGAAACTTTTGTTTTTAAACAATAAAAAAGGACAGCTTCACGATGGCTGTCCTTTTTTGGAGAAGGTATTTTTGTTACTTATGGGGTGTAGCAAAAACTATATAATGTATTGGGGTTTACAATT
>CAZUDG010000042.1:0-17368 GCA_964618775.1 uncultured Lachnospiraceae bacterium
ATATGCATATACTCCTAATTGTGGAAATATTTTAAAAATCAATATAACGCTTAATATAAGTAAAAAAATAAAGACTACTCTTCGATTGTTAATTCTTCTTTTTCTGTTTAATCTTCTTTTTGCTTTAGTTTTATTCCATAACATTTTATCTAAACATATCTCCTTATTTGATTTAACAATGCTTGTATTTTCAACAATATCTTACCATTTATACATGTAAATATCATCATTATAATGATTACTTATAAAATTTGTAAGAATTATATGTATTGTAAATATATATTGTTTAAAGCTTCCAATTTATTTAGTAGTTATTTTGTTTGAATTTTTGTCAAATAGGTGATATTCTTAACTATGGATTAAAACTATGTCATATAAAGATTCAAGTAAATTAATATATTCATTAATATTTATTATCAAACGCTAAAATAATATATTAATTATTAAATATAAAATTTTTAAATATATAGTTTATTAAATTGATCGATTGTTTTTATAATTCAAACTACTAGGAGGAACATTACAAATGAAAAAAAATAAAGCAATTATTTTAGCACTCTTTTGCTGTTTGTTATGGGGTTTTGTATTCCCTATATTACAATTACTATATGCTGAGTTAAACCTTGTTGGTGATCCTGCTAAGATAACTTTAGCAGGTACAAGATTCTTTTCAGCAGGTATAATAGTAATATTATATTATATCATTTCCAAAAAAAGCTTTCCTAAAATCACTTCTATCAATGTACTTGGTAGATTATCAGTTTTAGGACTTTTTCAAACCACCCTACTTTATTCTTTCTTATTTATAGGAGCTTCAAACTCCACGGGAATTAAATCTGCAATACTTTCACAAGTTGAAATATTTTTTGTAGTTATTTTTGCTCATTTTTTATTGAAAAACGAAAAAATGACATCCAAGAAGGTCATTGCACTAGTTCTTGGACTTATAGGTATGGTAGTAATTAATATTAATAGTATAGGTAGCGCTGAAGCATTTTGGAGTTTTGCTTTTAAGGGTGAAGGATTTCTACTGATAAGTGGTGCATTCGGTGCTCTAGGATTTATTATTGCTAAAGTAGTAGGCAAAAATATGGATCCTGTTTTTATGAATGGATGGCAATTAATAATAGGTGGTGGATTATTGCTTCTTATTGGCCGTATAACTTATGGTCAATTTATAGTCTTCCCTAATATGTATTCAGTATTTTTAATGGTCATGTTAGTACTTATATCTGCAATTGCATTTACAGTATGGTATTATGCATTACAATTTGTTAATGCCAGTGAAATGGCAATTTACAAGTTTACTATTCCTATAATTGGTTCTGTTGTTTCTGCAATTGTTGTACCTGGGGAAATCTTATCCTTCTTTAGTTTAGTTGGGCTAGCTCTTGTTTCAGGCGGAATTTACCTAAGTAACAAGAACTAATTGACCAAGGTCAAGGTAAATTTCTAATTTGTTAATAATTATAAGAATGCTTTATAGTTGAAATTAAACATATATTAACTCTAAATTATTTGCTTTACTTATGAGTTTAATATATGTTTTTTTATGTTGTTTTCTACTTTTTTACTTTAAATATGATTTATTTGAGTTATATTAGCTGCATTAATGCTCATAACTAATCCTTTGATAACATAATATATAACAATTAATCTTTTATGATTGTGTGGTGTTTTTATGGATTTTGAAGATAGCCAAACCTATTTAAATTTACAAATTGCTTTACTTGATTTATTAGAAAATAATAGTTTACTAGAACTTTTTGAAACAAAAGCACAAGAAGAAATTTTAATACCAGTTAGTTTTTTGTTTAATACAACTGCTAGAAACTCAAGATTTATAGCAGATCGTATCTATGAAATCATATATGGAGATACAACTACATTAGAGAACTTACAAGTAGCAAGAGAACGAGAAGATGAAGAACTTAGAACATATCGAGAATATTCACGAGTAGCAATAGATGAAGGTTTTGAAGGTTATGCTTCTTTATTTAATGGCATTGCTAATATTATGCTTAATCATTTATTATCCTATGATAATGCGATAAATAATATTTTGAATGACACATTATACTGTAAACCTGAAGAATCCCTTTGGATATGTCTTGGATGTGGCAATATACTTAGTGGTCTATGTGCTCCAGATGTATGCCCCGTGTGTGGTGTTCCTGGGGGATTTTATGATCAATTAACAGTTTATTCATAAGCCCTAGTCTATGAATAAATCTTAGTTAATCAAATACAAATTAGCAAAACCTCACTTAGTACAATGCCATAAGCTTAAGTCAGTTG
Organism: uncultured Lachnospiraceae bacterium; assembly: GCA_964618775.1. Classification (GTDB taxonomy): domain Bacteria; phylum Bacillota; class Clostridia; order Lachnospirales; family Lachnospiraceae; genus JAAYRG01. The sequence continues at coordinate 2,299 of CAZUDG010000042.1, forward strand.
GATTTGTGGTTTATAATATGTTACAATAAGTCTTAGAAGACATCTTATTCATGCATGTTACTAGGAGGATTTTATATGGCGGATTTTAATTATCACGAGAAACTCAATATAAAAAACACAAAAAAATTGCGAGACTTAATCTCCCAACTTCCCCGTTTTTGTAATGAATTTTTTAGAGGAGTTGAGCCTACTACTTCTGCAAAAACAAGGATTGCTTACGCATATGATTTAAGTGTTTTTTTTGAATTTATTACTACTACAAATCCTTCTTATAATAATATTCCTATTAGAAACCTTGAACGTAGTATTCTTGATAAAATTAATGCCCTCGATATTGAAGAGTTTTTAGAGTATTTATCCTATTATAAATCCGATAAAAAAGAATATGTTAACTCTGCAACTGGTAAAAAAAGAAAGTTAACTACTTTGCGTAGTTTCTATAACTATTATTATAAAAAAGAAATAATTGAAACAAATCCTACAATACTAGTTGATATCCCAAAGATTAAAAGTAAAGAAATAATACGATTAGATGCAGATGAAGTAGCCAACCTACTTGATGCAGTTGAATCAGGGGAAAAGTTGACAGAGAAACAAAAAACTTATCACAAGAAAACGAAAACCAGAGATTTGGCCATTATTACTCTTCTTCTTGGTACTGGAATACGTGTTTCTGAATGTGTTGGGCTAGATATTGAAGATGTTGACTTTAATAATGATGGAATTAAAATAGTTAGAAAAGGTGGTAATGAGGCAGTAATTTACTTTGGTGATGAAGTAAGAGGTGCCCTTGAAGATTATTTAATTGAACGAGAAGATATAATAACTCAAAATGGACATGAAGATGCACTTTTTTTATCAATTCAAAAACGTCGAATAAGTGTCAGAGCTGTTGAAAATCTTGTTAAAAAATATTCAAGTCAGATTACCAGTTTGAAAACTATAACACCACATAAACTAAGAAGTACATATGGTACTAGCTTATATCAAGCTACAGGTGATATTTACTTAGTCGCTGATGTTTTGGGCCATAGTGATGTTAATACAACCAAGAAGCATTATGCAGCAATTGAAGACTCAAGGAGAAGAAGTGCTGCAAATAAGGTTAAATTAAGGGAAGATTGATAATAACATTCATATATCATCTGTTTAATTGAAGAAAAATAAGCTTAAAACCAGGTCTAGATTTCATGAAAATGTAATCTAAGGCCTTTTTTTATTCAAATTATTTATCTTTATTACTAGACTTCTCTTCTACCCTAATTATATTTATATATTTTTTATATAAAAGGCTAAATTGCTATTGACAATTGAGCATGTATTCAACTATAATGTATAATAGTTGAACATCTATTCAACTATTAATGGAGGTGTATTAAATGGCAAATGATCAGATTATGTGTGATTGTGAAGTTATTCATCAAGATGTCGTAGATAAGGTTAAGAAAAATATGAACAATCCTGATGAGCTTACAGAACTATCTAGTTTTTTTAAAGTTCTTGGAGATTCTACTAGAATCAATATAATTAGTGCACTTGATCAACATGAAATGTGTGTATGTGATTTAGCTGTACTTCTTAATATGACCAAGTCTGCTATCTCCCATCAATTACGAACCTTGAGGGATGCTAGCTTAGTTAAATCTAGAAAAGAAGGAAGGAATGTTTTTTATTCCTTAAATGACAATCATGTAAAAAATATTTTTGAAGTTGGACTAGAACATATTAGACATATTGATAATAAGGATTAATTTAAATAATAATATCTTTATTTTTAATCTCAAAATGTAACAAGACTTAATATTATAAACATAAAGGGGAATTATTATGAAGAAAAGATTTAGAATTGAAAACTTAGAATGTGCAAACTGTGCTGCTAAGATGGAGGATAAAATTAGTAAATTAGAAGGTGTGGATAATGTCTCTATAAATTTTATGACTAGTAAAATGATACTTGATGGAAACGAAGAAATTATGCCTCAAATTATTAAAGATTCTGAAAGAATTATTAATAAAATTGAACCTGGAACCAAGCTAAAAAGAGCCTAGGGGGAGTTTAACAATGCAAAAACGATTAATTCGAATTATTACTGCAAGCTTATTATTTATGCTAGGTATAATTTTTAGTATCAATAATAACTGGTTTAATATAATATTCTTTTTAATAGGCTATATTATAGTAGGCTACGATGTCATTTTAAGAGCTATTAGAAATATCTTCAATGGTAATTTTTTTGATGAGAATTTCTTAATGAGCATTGCAACCATAGGTGCTTTTATCATCGGTGAATATCCTGAAGGTGTTGCTGTTATGCTTTTCTATCAAATTGGTGAATATTTTCAAGATTATGCAGTTAATAAGTCAAGAAGATCTGTTGCTGAACTTATGGACATTAGGCCTGATTATGCTAATGTTAAAAAAAATGATAGCATTATAAAGACTGATCCTTATGATGTAAATATAGGAGATACTATTGTAATTAGACCTGGTGAAAAAATACCACTAGATTCTCTAATTATAAATGGTTACTCTACTATTGATACTTCAGCCCTAACAGGTGAATCTATTCCACTAGACGTAAAGCCTGGAGATAGTATATTAAGTGCCAGTATTAATATAAATGGTTTACTTACTGCACAAGTTTTAACAGAATATGAAGAATCTACAGTAAGTAAAATACTAGATCTAGTTGAGAATGCAAGTAATAAAAAGTCCCAATCTGAAAAGTTTATAACAAGATTTGCTAGGTACTACACTCCTATCGTAGTTATATTCGCAGCTATTTTAGCTATTCTTCCTCCATTAATTATAGCTGATGCAAGTTTTAATGAATGGATATATCGTTCAATAGCATTTTTAGTTGTTTCCTGCCCTTGTGCTCTTGTAGTATCAGTGCCCCTTAGTTTCTTTGGTGGTATCGGAGGGGCTTCAAAGAGAGGGATATTGGTTAAAGGTAGTAATTACTTAGAGACCTTAGCACAAATTAATACTCTTGTGTTCGATAAAACTGGTACATTAACAAAGGGGGTCTTTGAAGTTCAAGAAGTTAATTCCTCCGGAAATATATCTCAAGAAGAATTAATAGAACTTACTGCTTATGCTGAATATTATTCAAACCATCCTATCGCACAGTCCATTAAAAATTATTATGGTAAAGAAGTTGATGAAAGTCGTATATCTAGTGTTGAAGAAATACCAGGTCATGGAATGATTGTACATGTAGATGATAAAAAATTATATGCAGGCAATAGCAAATTAATGGATAAGATGAATGTTAATTATAACACTCCAGATATTATTGGTACACTTGTCCACGTAGCAATACAAGATCAATATGCTGGATATATATTAATTGCTGATGAGCCCAAGCCAGATGCAGTAAAAACAATTGCTAAATTAAAAGAAAATAACATACAACATATAGCTATTCTAACAGGTGATAATAAGAAATCTGGCAATAAAACAGCCAAGGACCTAGGAATAGAAGAAGTTTATACAGAACTATTACCACAAGATAAGGTGAGCATACTTGAAGATATGTTAGATAATCCAGATAAATATGGCAAGGTGGCTTATGTTGGAGATGGTATTAATGATGCCCCTGTTCTTACCAGGGCAGATATAGGTATTGCTATGGGGGGACTTGGGTCAGACGCTGCTATAGAAGCTGCAGATATAGTAATAATGACTGATGAACCATCTAAGATAATTACAGCATTAAATATATCTAAAAAAACCTTAAGTATCGCAAAGAACAACACAGCCTTTGCAATTGGAGTAAAGATATTAGTCTTAATATTAAGTACTTTTGGCCTTGCCTCATTATGGGCTGCTGTCTTTGCTGATGTTGGTGTTACTGTAATTGCAGTCTTAAATTCCTTAAGAGCTCTTAATGTTAAAAATCTATAAAAACATGCAGCTATTATTAAACTTAATAATAGCTGCATGTTTTATATTTAATTATCAGTGACATCTGCATAATAAGGAACTATTAAATAACGCCCTTCATGAATGGTATCTGTATATAATCCATTACTAAACTTTATCTCATCTATATAATCGATAATATCATTATAGTCTTCTGTTATATAATTATTAGCTATATCCCAAAGGGTGTCGCCTTTTTCAATTTTAATACTTATAACTTGCTTAGTGCGATTGGATGGATTATCTGCTAATACTTTAGCATTATTAATATATAATCCTGTTAATAATATGATGGCAAATATAAATACAAGTAAGACAATCTTCAAGCTAATATTGGTATTCTTAAATTTTATACTTGGGTTAAGATTCTTGATACTTAACCCTTTCCTTCTATTATACATAATAATAACCTCCAAATAAGTTCGTGTATAAAGTATATCTATCGAACATATATTGCGAACATGTGTTTTGTTACTTATATTATATAAAACAAACATGTGTTTGTCAACAATAAAATCGAACATACTTTCGGCTTTTATACGAACATAAGTTTTGCAATTTTTTTATATTTGTGATAAACTATTTATAGTCAAATATACTATTCAGAGTACTTGTACTGGATTATAACTACTCTGTTATAATAAAATTTCGGGAGGATACTATGGCCAAGGGTAAAATTAATAAAAAACAAAGTGAAATATTAGATTTTATAAAAGAACATCTATTAGAGAAAGGATACCCACCTTCTGTTCGTGAAATGTGTAGTGCTGTTAACCTTAAGTCTACATCTTCTGTACATTCCCATCTTGAAACCTTAGAGAAGAATGGATATATAAAGAGAGATCCTTCAAAACCCCGTGCTATAGAGATTGTTGATGATGAATTTAACCTTTCAAGGAGAGAAATTGTTAACGTTCCAATGGTTGGTACTATAACAGCAGGTGAACCAATACTTGCCGTAGAGAATATTGATGGATATTTCCCTTTATTGCCTGAATATATGCCTAAATCAGACACATTTATGCTAAAAGTTAAGGGCGTTAGTATGATCAATAAAGGAATATATGATGGTGACCAAATATTTGTCCAAAAACAAAACACAGCTAGCAATGGTGATATAGTTGTTGCTATGATTGGAGAAGAAGTTACTGTTAAGACCTTTTATAAGGAAGAAGGCTATTACAGGCTGCAACCAGAGAATGATTTATTAGAAGCAATTATAGTAAGTGAACTCTCTATATTAGGTAAAGTAATAGGTTTGTTTAGAATGATATAGATATATTTTAAAGATAATACTTTAATTGATTAATAGAACATTTCAGACATTAATACAATAATCCAAATATTAAAACAATAACTAAAGGAACAATTATGATAAGTAATTATCTTAATTGTTCCTTCTTAATTTTATAATTCAATATAATAATAAAGCTAATTCTTTTAAAAACTAATTTAATCTTTTAGAGGTACTCCATTAGCATCTGTATCAATACTTCCAGTAAGTATCATAATACCTTCTACTAAGCCCCAAATTCCTGAAGCTATTGGTCCTAAGCCACATAAAACAACAGCTCCCACTGTTCCCAAAAGAAGTTGAACTATAGCTTTGCTAGTGTTTCCTAAGTAAAAGTTATGTATTCCTAAAAATCCTAATAATATACCTAGTATTCCAGCAGCAATTTTAGACTTTTGCTCCTGACCACCGCTAGGCTTGTTTCTAGTTGCAGCCCCACAATGAATACAAAAATCTGCATTTGGATCAGTAGTATTACCACAGTTATAACAATAATTATTGCCTTCACCTTTAGCTACCCCACATTTAACACAAACTGAAGCTAAATCATCTACTTCACTGCCACAATTTTTACAATACATCTTTATACCTCCCTATTAGAATAATATTTATGAATAATCATTTCATTATATATAATTTACTATAAATACTATGACAATAAAAATTACAATAAGCATATCCCATATATGTTTCTTAAATAATAATTTCCCTTTAAATATATATAAAAATAAAACAGGTACTGTCCAATATGCTCTATGATATTCAAATGCCAAACTAAAATTCCCTGTAATAGCGGCCTTCCATGCTCTAGTCATGCCGCATCCTAAACAAGGGATATTCAAATACTTTAAAAAAGGACACTCTAAATCAAGTAATATATATATAACTATTATGACGCCAGTTCCTAAAACCCTATATATTCCTTTTTTATAATTATCTATAAGCTTAATTATAAAACCTTTGATAGAACTAATATTAAAGATTGAAGTTTCACCTAATATTGGTTTGTTTTTAGTATTCTTTAAATCACTCATATTATTTTTTAATATCTTTTATCGATAGAAAACTTCCATCTCTCCAAATTCTTTCCAGATTATAAAAGTCCCTATCTTCTTTCGTAAATATGTGAACTACAATGTCAACATAGTCTAGCAGTATCCATGTTGCAGAACGTCCACCTTCAACTGTTTTTACATCATAGCCTTCTTTATCTAACTCCTTGCTTACAGCATCAACCAATGATTGAACATGGGGAGTATTACTACCATTTGCTATTACAAAGTAGTCTGAAATAGTGGATATCTTTGATATGTCAATTATCTTAATGTCTTCTGCTTTTTTATCTTCAAGAGCCTTATATACAATATTAATCATTTTATTAGAGTCTGTCATTTATTACCTTCCATTCTTTTTAGTTTTCTTAAACTATTTATTATAATAATTAAAGGTATCTATAGTTAGTTTATCAATCTTACTTTTATTATCACCTAAATAATCAATTGTTGATTTTAATATTTCTAATAATGCTATATCTATATCTTTAAAAGCTAATTTTCTAATTCTTTTTAAATTAGGATTAGCCTCTTCATCTCTATTTGGTTCTATATAGTCTGCAACAAATATAATTTTCTCTAAAAGAGACATGTTAGGCCTACCGGTTGTATGATATATGATTGAATTCAATATATCCTCATCTTCTACATCATATTGAGTCTTAGCATAGTAGGCTCCCAATTTGCCATGTAATAGATATGGATTTGCTCTTTCAATTTCTGATATTGGCAAATTATATTTCTTGCATTCTTCTAGTATTTCATCATCATCCATGCACTTAGCAAGATCATGTAAAAGACCTGCATAAGTAGCTTTATTATAGTCTTCATCATATAAGAGAGCTAGAGAAAAACCAGTAGTCTGAACTCCTAATGTATGATGAAATCTATCCTTTGTAAGTCTTTTTTTGACTTTTTCTTGTATATTCAATAAGTTCATAAATACTCCGTATTAACTAATATATAATTTGTTAGTAGAGATATATTGTTCTACTTGTTGGGGTACATAGTATTTAATTGACTTTCCACATTGCAAGTTCTCACGTACACTACTTGATGAAATATTTGAAATTGGACAATCTAATAGTTCGATTGAATCTGTTTGATATTTCTCTTTAACAAAACTAATACGTTTTTTTACTGTAATATCATTACTTAGTCCACGTCTTGCAACAACAATATGTGCTAGTTCAAATAATAAGTGTGGTTTTTTCCAATTCTCAAGTTCAAACAAAGAATCTTCACCTATTATAAAATAAAACTTTGTGTCTTCATATTCTTGATTTAACATTAATAAGGTATCCGTTGTAAAGGTTAAGCCTTGTCTAGTCAGCTCAAAATCTGAAAATTCAAAATGTGGATTATCTTCAATTGCAAGTTTAATCATTTCTGAACGATGTTCTTTTTTTTCAATATATTTGTTGCGCTTATGTGGTGGGTTTTTAGAAGGCATGAACCACACTATGTCTAAATCAAATTGTTCATATGAACACTCTGCCAAAACAAGATGAGCATTTTGAATTGGGTCAAAAGTACCACCTAAGATTCCAATTTTTTTCATATCATATTCACCTACTTATTATTTTAGTAATACCTTCAAATAGTATTTGTTTGTAGAGTTATATATAAACTTTAAAATGTTTTGTTTTATTTGTTAGGAAGTTGGATTTTCTTATGTTTCTTAGATTCTCTGTACAACACAATCTTACTACCTATTACTTGAACAATCTCTGATCTTGTTCTTCCTGCAAGTACATTAGCAATCTCTCTAGGATCATCTGCACAGTTGTTTAATACACTAATTTTAATTAGTTCTCTAGCCTCTAATACTTCATTGATTCCTTCAGTAATTTCTGGTGAAATACTAGATTTACCTATTCTATATACAGGGTCCATCGTAGCTGCTAAACTTTTTAAATATGCTCTTTGTTTGCTTGTCACTATCTTAACACACTCCTTTCATTTTGTTAATAATATCTTTAATTTTTCAGCAAATAATTATTTGTAGTATTCAAATTCCCATCCATATAATCTAACTGTATCTCCATCTACAATACTCATTTCTTCTAATTCTTTTATAATTCCACTTTCTTTTAAGAATTTTTGAAAATAAGCAAATCCTTTTTCAGTTTGTAGGTTGGTATAGTTTAACATACGTTCAATCTTAGGTCCTTCAATAACAAAGGTTCCTTCTTCGTCTTTTTCAATTGTATATGCCTCATCTAATAAGTTAATATCTGAAGGTACATATTCTGCTTCAAAGATAATGGGCTCTTGCACCATAGTATCTAATTGTTGTTTTACATAATAAAATAGCTCTTTTATACCTTGTCCACTAACAGCTGATATGGGGAATACTTCAATTCCTTGGGATTCAAATTCATCCTTTAATTTTTCTATAACCTCATTTTGGTCTTCACCATATATAATATCCATTTTATTTGCCGCTATTACTTGTGGTCTGTTTGCTAACTCTTCATTATAAGTTCTTAATTCATTATTGATAACCTTGATGTCTTCTATTGGGTCTCTGCCTTCAGAAGAGGCAGCATCAACTAAATGTATAATCATTCTCGTTCTTTCAATGTGTTTTAAGAACTCATGTCCTAAGCCAACTCCATCAGATGCACCTTCAATCAAGCCTGGTATATCTGCAATAACAAATCCATCGGTTTCTGGTAAGTTTACTACTCCCAAATTTGGAGAAAGTGTAGTAAAATGATAATTTGCTATCTTTGGTTTGGCATTAGATACCCTTGAAAGTAGGGTGGATTTACCTACATTTGGAAAGCCAACCAAGCCAACATCTGCAATTACTTTAAGCTCTAATGTTAAATTTAATTCCCTTGAATCTTTTCCTGGTTGAGCAAATTTAGGTGCTTGGTTAGTCGATGTTGCAAAATGCTGATTACCTTTACCACCTCTGCCACCTTGAAGAATTACAAATCGTCTATTTTCATGGGACATATCTGCAATCACTTTTCCAGATTCTTTTTCTTTTATAATTGTTCCTTCAGGAACTTTTAAAATCAAATCTTTGCCATCTTTGCCAAACATACGCTTGGCACCACCGTCTTCACCATCTTCGGCAGCATAACTTCTTTTATAACGATAATCGTTTAAAGTATTAATTCCTTCATCTATTTCAAATATAACACTTCCACCTTTACCGCCATCTCCACCGTCAGGTCCACCAGCAGGAACGTATTTTTCTCTGCGGAAACTAACTCTACCATCTCCGCCTTTGCCTGATTTTATATATATATCAGTACTATCTATAAACATAATTTTACCTCACTTACTATCTCTATTAGAAACTATGTTTTCCATTTTATCAAAAGAAATTCATTATCAAAAAAACCCCAAATCCATTTTATTCATAAGGATCTGGGGTTAATTTATTATCAAATTAAATAGATTCTACAGGATAAACACTTGCTTTCTTTTTGTCTTTTCCTTTTCTTTCAAAACGAACAATACCATCAACTAAAGCAAATAATGTGTCATCTTTACCACGTCCAACATTTGTTCCTGGATGAATTCTAGTACCACGTTGTCTATAAAGAATATTACCAGCTAAAACAAATTGTCCATCTGCTCTCTTAGCTCCTAAAAAACTAGGATTAGAATCTCTACCGTTCCTTGAAGAACCAACACCCTTTTTTGATGCGAAAAATTGAAGGTTCATTTTTAACATTGTTATCACCTTTCTTCCTCAATATCCTTCTTTTATAACAAAATATTATTATAATTAGTTTTAAAATAATATTTTGTTATTATTACAGATTTATATTAAATCAGCGAATTTTTACATTTATATATTCTGTTCCATACGAATCTACTATTGACTTTAATCCCAAAAATAATGACTTTAATAATAATTCTGATTCACAACTTATGTTAGAAGGAATTATAAAATCAATCATTCCAGCTTCTTCATCTTCATCATATTCAATAATATCTGAAGTGAATTCACTTATAGAATTAATAGTATTAATAATTAAAACCGATACGGCTGAACAAACTATATCTTGTCCCTTGTCGGCATATTCTGCATGCCCACTACTATTAAAACCAATAATTTTATTATCTTTATTAATATACTGAGTAATTTTAATCATATAAAATCCTTACATATATTATTAAGCATTGATCTTATCAATTTTTACTTTTGTATATGGTTGTCTATGACCTTTTTTCTTGTTATAACCTTTTTTTGCTTTGTATCTGTAGACAATAATCTTTTTGTTCTTGCCTTCTTCAACAACTGTTGCAGTTACAGACGCATCATTAACTTTATCTCCAGTTAATAAGCTTCCATTATTGACTGCTACTATTTGGTCAAAAGTAACTGTTTCTCCAGCATCTTTACCAAGTTTTTCAACTTTAATGATATCTCCTTCGGAAACTTTATACTGTTTACCACCTGTTGCAATAATTGCGTACATATGGCACCTCCTATTATCATTACTCGCCAACTATGGTGTATGAATAATTCTGAAAATACAATATGATAATTCTATAATTGTCATATTAGTAGTTTCATATTTCATAACTTTGAACCTCGTTGTGCGGCACACTGTATAATAATAGCATCTTAGTTGATGTTTGTCAATATTTTTGATAACTTTTTTCAAATATAAAATGTATGTTATTTCTTCATAATATCATATTTTTATACTAGAAATGTATTTTTTAATTGATCATTCTACTTCTTCAACTTGTTAATGATTGCCACTTTCTCATGCAGTGGTTTTCTAATCTTTTTCCTTGTTACTTCAACTAAATTTAAGGGGGTCATATCTATTAATACAGTTTTTACTTGGTCCATAGTAAATAATTCTTTTAATTTATTCATTAAATCTTCTTTATGTTCTTCTTGCTTCATATCTATGAAATCAATAATAATTATTCCTGAGATATTTCGCAGTCGTATTTGCTTTGCTATTTCTTTTGCAGCTTCCATGTTAATTTTAAAATAATGCTTTTCTGGATTTTTTTTATTAGTCTTTATAGCTTTTCCTGAATTTACATCTATGGCTGTTAAAGCTTCAGTATGCTGAATAATTATAGAAGCTCCGGATTTTAGCCATACTTTTTCATTTAATAAATGATTTAATTTTGACTTGATTCCAAATAGGTTGCTTAAAGAAATTTGCTTATCTTCATAAAACCTTAGTTTTTTTATATCTTCAGATTGATACTCATTAATATAATGATCTATTTTATCATAAATTATTCTATTATCTGTTATAATCTCACTTAAGTTTCTGTCAAAACTATCTCTTATATCTCCTATATAGCCAGGTGGTGTCTCATAAACATTTGAAAATCTGGTCCTATATATGCCAAACTTCTTAATTTCTTCATATTTTCTAATCAACATATCTATTTCTTGACTAATTCTATCTTCATCAACTAAAGCAGCGTTTGTACGGGCGATAAAGCCATAATCGCCATTAATACAAGATTTTAGTAACTTGTTTAATTCTTGTCTTTTAATATTCTCTGAAATCTTAGATGAAATTCCTACAAATTCTTTACCATGAACTAGTACAACATACTTACCTGTAAGATTTAACTTTGTTGTAACTACAGGTGCTTTGGTTTTTATTTGTTCTTTTGAAACTTGTACTAGAAGTTCATCTCCTACATTAATATTACCGTTTTTCGAATTATTTGAGGTGAATAATGGCTCTATTCCTTCGTCTAATGATAAATAGCATACTTTATTATCTGCTATCTCAACAAAAGCAGCATTTATGTTTTTAACTATATTTTTAACTTTACATACATAGATATTGCCTAAAATCGATTCTTCTTCATTAAGAGGATACAAATCTATTTCAGTCATTTCACCATCTTGAAACTTGCTAGATATAATATAGTTATCTTCATTTGTTATAATCAATTTGTTTTTAAGTCTATCTTCCATTTATTATCAAATCCTTAATTATGCATTTTATCTAGTGGCACTAGATTTCTATTACCATCTTCACCTATATTAGCATAGATTTCTAACCTATGGGTTTGAAAAGCAAACTCATTATAGGGTGATCCTATAAATTCATAAAAGGTTTCCATAACAAGCTCTGCTTTTATGTTGTTGACACTTCCTGTTGCTAATTGTAGATAGATTCCTAGTTGGCTATCATCTTCTGATTCAGGGAATCTATAATCATATATCAGAGGCTTCAAGTCGATTTCTCTTTGAGACTTCTTAGTCTTTTTTATTATTATAATATTGTCTTGATTATAAAACTCTCTAAATTTAGCTTGAAATTCATCAACACTTAAAAAATCATAGCCTTCTTTTAAAGATAGAAAATAATCAGCTGCAGCCACAGATGCCATTGCATTTTTACTTTCCTCTGGAAGAAATGAAAACCCTCTTATTATAATATTATTCGCCATTGCTTCGTTAATTTTATGAATCATTACTTCAGGCTCATCACTAGAATTAAGAGTAACATCTAAATACTCTGATTCACTTGTAAGCCCAACACCTAAAGGTGCTGCAAATGTAGTCAAAGGCCGTGGATTAAATCCTTGGGAATAGGTAAGGTCAAGATTGGCTCGTCTAAAAGCTTTTTGAAAATATCTTAGTAAGTCCAAATGTCCTATGAATTTTGCTGAACCTAACTTTGAAAATTTAATTCGTGCTACCATGTTTAATCCTCACCTCCTAAAAGACCAAAACAAATGCCAGAATCAAATGTCTGTGCTCCACAATTTACACATCCAACATCACAATTAGGAGTAATCTTTTCTTCTATACTTCTATTGTATTCTCTCCATAAAAATTTCTTTGTTACACCAACATCAATGAAGTCCCATGGAAGGGTTTCCTCGTAATCCCTTTCCCTATGAGCATAAAAATCAATATCTATATTGTTGTGACTAAAAGCTTCTATCCACTTATCAAAGTCAAAGTGTTCACTCCAAGAATCATATATACACCCTGATTTATAAGCATCATAAATAGCCTTTCCTACTCTCCTATCACCTCTAGCAAATACTCCTTCTATTAAGCTTGTTTCTGCATCATGCCAATTATATTTAATGCTTTTTCTATTTAATTGATCTTTAATCTTGTTATTCAAGAATCTTTGTTTTTCTAAATAATTCTCCCTTGTTTCCATAGATACCCATTGGAAAGGTGTAAATGGTTTTGGAATGAAATATGAAGTACTTGCAGTTATATTGATTCTACCAGGTCTTTGATCTTTAGGAATATCATAATATTCCCTAGCGATTTTATCAGCGAGTACGGCTATTCCCTCTATATCTTCATATGTTTCAGTTGGAAGTCCCAACATAAAGTATAACTTAACTCTGTTCCAACCACCATTAAAGGCTTCTTTAGCACCATTTAATATATCTTCTTCAGTTAAACCTTTGTTAATAACATCCCTAAGTCTCTGACTACCAGCCTCTGGAGCAAAGGTTAGGCTACTTTTTCTAACATCTTGAACTTTACTCATTACATCTAGGGCAAAACCATCTATACGAAGAGAAGGTAGTGATATATTGATTCCTTTACTAGCAAATTCATCAATTAAATAATACACTAGTTCTTGCAACTTTGAATAGTCACTAGAACTTAGAGAGGATAGTGAAATTTCTTCATAACCAGTATTGGCAAGCATCTCACTTGCAACTTTTTTCAAAAATGATAGGCTTCTTTCACGAAGAGGACGGTAAACCATACCTGCTTGACAAAAACGGCAACCTCTTATACATCCCCTTTGGATTTCTAAAACCACACGGTCCTGAGTAGCTTGTACATATGGAACTATAGGCTTTGTTGGGTAATGTGTATTGCTTAAATCCTCCTCTACTTGCTTCTTGATTTTATCAGGAGCAATAGGGTTATTCTTTATAAAGGACTCTATAGTATTGTCTTCATTATATTTCACATCATAAAATAAAGGCACATAAATACCTTCAACAGATGCGGCTTTTTCTAAAAAGTCTAGTCTTGTACCGCCATTTAGTTTGTTTTCTTTATAAACATCAAACAATTCATCATAGGATGTTTCACCTTCACCAATATAAAACAAATCAAAGAACTCAGCCATTGGCTCTGGATTATATGTACAAGGGCCTCCTCCAATAACTATAGGATCATCGTCACTTCTATCTCTCGCTAATAGTGGTATCTGAGATAGATCTATTACTTGTAAGATGTTTGTATAACACATCTCATATTGAATAGTAATTCCCAGAAAATCAAAATCCTTAATAGGATCTTGAGATTCTAATGTAAATAGTGGAATGTTTTTTTCACGCATTATCCTATCTAAATCTACCCAAGGTGAATAAACTCTCTCACAATAGGTGTCTTCCCTTTTATTAAACATATCATAAAGAATTTGGATTCCTAAATGGGACATACCTATTTCATACACGTCAGGGAAGCACATTGCAAAACGTATATCTATTTTATCCAAATCCTTTTCTATTATATTTATTTCATTTCCTATGTATCTGGCTGGATTATCAACAGATAATAAGATTTCATCAGAAAGTGCTAATTTCTTCATTTTTATCTCCAGTCTAAATTTAAAAACTCCATTTTTATAAGGGATATATCTAGTTCAATTCAATCTATATACAAATGTATGAAGATCACTTTTGAACTGTTTTAGTGTAATCATCTATAATAATTGTGTCAATAGTATTTGTCTCTGCTGTCATTTAAATAATAATGGTTTACATAAAAAATTATGTAAACCAATCTTTCAAAATCTTTAATATATATATGTTTTAATACATAGTTTTTCTTCTTGTTTT
>CAZUDG010000043.1:0-5263 GCA_964618775.1 uncultured Lachnospiraceae bacterium
TTTCAGGAAAAGTATTTTACTAAGGATGAGATTAGTTTATGTCGTGGTGATAATGTAAAGTTTGCAGATAACTTTGCGGTTAAGGAAAGTGTAGCAAAGATGCTAGGTACAGGCTTTAGAGAGATTGCACCGATTGAGATAGAAGTTCTAAGGGATTCACTGGGTAAGCCATATGTAAATTTATATGGAAAAAGTTTGGAACTTTCTGGTGAACTAGGTATTAATAAGATATTTGTTACTATTTCCAACACAAAGGACTATAGTATGGCATTTGTAGTTGGTGAGAATTAGGAGGGACAACATATGAACATTGTATTGGATGCAGAAAGAATGAAATCCCTTGATAATTATACAATTAATGAAATAGGCCTTCCATCTATGGTTTTAATGGAAAGGGCAGCACTTGAAGTGGCCAATAAGGTTAAGGAACATGTAAGAATAGATGATAGAATACTAGCAGTGTGTGGTAGTGGTAATAATGGAGCGGATGGTATAGCTGCTGCAAGAATTTTAAAACTTCAAGGGTATGACGCTGATGTATTAATGGTAGGGGATATTAATAATTGTTCTAATGAATCCGCTAAACAAATTAATATTGCAGAGAATTTAGGCATATCTATATACAATAATGTTGATATAAATGAATATACTGTAATAATAGATGGTATATTTGGAATTGGATTAAGCAAACCTCTTACTGGTAAATATTTAGATTATATTAGTTTAATTAACCAGGGACAACACACTGTATTTAGTGTTGATGTGCCATCAGGCTTATCAGCAAGTACAGGCAAACCACTAGTTGACGCAATAAAAGCTAATTATACAATAACATTTGGATATAATAAAATTGGGCTAATTTTATATCCTGGATGTGAGTATGCTGGGGAAGTAACGGTTGCAGACATTGGTTTTTCTAAGGTTAGACTAGGTAAGGGAGAATTTAATTATTATACTTATAGTGAAGCGGATTTGAGTAAACTACCCATAAGAAAAAACGATTCTCATAAGGGTGATTATGGTAAAGTTCTAATAATTGCTGGAAGAGTAGGTATGAGTGGGGCATGTTATCTTGCTTCAAAAGCTGCTTATAGAATGGGTAGTGGATTAGTTAAAACTCTCATTCCAGAAGATAATAGAAGCATAATTCAAACTATGTTACCAGAGGCAATATTATCTACCTACGAAGGTGGAGGAGATCTTAAGTCAAAAGAAATCAATCAAATAATAGAAGATATTTCTTGGTCAAATGTAATTGTAATTGGTCCAGGGCTTGGAGTAGATAATATTTCTAAAGAGTTACTTGAACTAGTCTTAAAACATGCAAAGGTTCCACTTATAATTGATGCTGATGGGATCAATGTTTTAACAGACAAACTTTTACCAGAGTCAATTAATGAAAATACTAATAAATATGACAAGAATACAATAGAAGATAGAATAAAGGTAATAAAAGATGTTTTGCCAAAGAATACTATTTTAACTCCTCATTTAAAGGAACTATCAAGACTATTAAATATTGGTCTTTCTGAAGTGCAGGATAATATTTTTGCAACAGCTAATATATGTACAAAGGATAATTCAATCATTTTTGCAATGAAGGATGCAAGGACAATAGTAGCAAGCAAAGGTAATAGGTTCATAAACACCACAGGTAATAGTGGTATGTCTACAGCTGGTAGTGGAGATGTACTAACAGGTATAATTGCGGGATTAATTGCTCAAGGTTTAAATCCAGAGGAAGCTACTAATCTAGGTGTCTTTATTCACGGTTTAGCAGGTGATTATGCAGCAAGGGAAAAGAATCAATTTTCAATAATTGCTAGTGATATTATTGATGGTCTTGCTAAGATTTAGGGAGAAGTTTAAGATTACTATAAATGGAGGAAATAGCTTTATGTCACTAAATGATAAAGAATCATTACATGAAAACACATCAAATAATGATAGCTCTGGCTCAAATAAGGTGAACAAGTTTAAATATTACAGGGTAGAAGCAGACATAGATTTAGATAAAATTCACGAAAATGTTTTGAATATTAAAAAAACACTTAATTCAAAGACAAAACTTATGATTATTGTAAAAGCAGACGGTTATGGTCATGGAGCCGTAGCAGTTGCTAAGAAAATAGACAGTATTGTTGATGGATATGGTATTGCAATAGTAGAAGAAGGTATAGAGCTTAGAAAAGCTGGTATTAAGAAGGACATTTTGATACTAGGATATACCCACTATGAGCATTATGAGAACTTGGTTAAATATGACATAAGGCCATCGATTTTCCAATATAGTGCTGCTCTT
Source organism: uncultured Lachnospiraceae bacterium (assembly GCA_964618775.1). Lineage (GTDB taxonomy): Bacteria > Bacillota > Clostridia > Lachnospirales > Lachnospiraceae > JAAYRG01. The sequence continues at coordinate 2,303 of CAZUDG010000043.1, forward strand.
GAACTTTCAAAAGAGGGACTTAGACAAGGAAAAATAGTTCCAATTCATATAAAAATTGATACTGGTATGAGTCGGCTTGGATTGCCTTGTAACCAAGAGGGTCTTGGTGAAATAGTTAAGATATCTAAGTTAGAAGGAATTAAAATTGAAGGTTTGTTTTCTCATTTTGCCTGTGCAGATGAAGAAGATAAGACCTCATCAAAGAAACAATTAGAAGAATTTTTAAATATAGTTAAACTTTTGGAAGAAAAGGATATTTATATTCCAATTAAACATATTTCTAATTCAGCTGGGATTATTGATTTGCCTGAAGCAAATCTAGACTTGGTTAGGTGTGGTATAGCTACATATGGTTTATATCCGTCAAATGACGTAAAACATACAAATGTTAAGCTAGAGCCAGCAATGACTTTAAAAACTCATATAAGTTATGTTAAGGAAGTTGAAGAAGGAGTTGGAATAAGTTATGGGAGCACCTATACAACTGACAAAAGAACAAAGATAGCCACAATTCCAATAGGATATGGTGATGGCTATCCAAGAAACTTATCATCAAAAGGTAGAGTACTAATTCATGGTAAATCTGCGCCAATTATTGGTCGAATATGTATGGATCAGTTTATGGTTGATATAACAGAAATTCCACAAGCAAAGCAAGATGATATTGTAACCTTAATTGGTAAAGATGGCCAGGAATATATTTCAGTGGAAGAACTATCTGACTTATCTGGAACATTCAACTATGAATTTATATGTAATCTGGGAAAAAGAATACCCAGGTTTTATTATTCGAATAATAAATTAATAGAAATAAAAGAATACTTGGATTAATAATCAGTTTTGATGATTTACTTATAAGTAGAGAACATTTTATGGAATACAAATGGGAAAATAGGAAACAATATAAGAAAGCCATAAAATGGAGTGTGATAAAATTGATTATAAGACGAGGCGATATATATTATGCCGACCTTAGGCCTGTAGTTGGGTCTGAACAAGGAGGTGTACGGCCCATATTAATAATACAAAATGATACAGGGAACAAACATAGCCCAACCGTAATATGCGCAGCCTTAACATCAAAAATGAATAAAGCAAAGTTACCAACACATGTTCAATTGGACGCAGATAGATATGGAGTTTTAAAGGATTCAGTTATACTTTTAGAACAAGTAAGAACTATAGATAAATCAAGATTAAAGGAAAAAGTATGTCATCTAGATAAGCATATTATTAAGAAAGTCAATCACGCCTTGGAGGTTAGCCTGGCCCTTGATACATACAATTAATTAAATAATAAAGGAAAAAGAAACCAGCAGGAATTTTGGTTTCTTTTTATTTTATTATAATAAATAAATATCTTATTTTTACTTGGAATCACAAACAATTCGTGTTAAAATATTAACAAGTAGAAGGTGAAAGAAATTACCAGTATTACTCAGGTAAATTATTAATCTTTTTAAGATAACTGTTCTGATACAAGAGGGTATGTCCCAATTGTGAAGGCAAGAATATAAGTGCTTAGCATTATATAAAAATTCATCTATGTGATGGTGTGCACAAAATCCTTGCTTTATAAAGCAAGGATTTTTTTATAGGCGATTATCTAAAGGAAATTCTATCTATGAAAGGAATGAACATTATTATGAAAACAAGAATAGCTGTAATAAGTATTATCATTGAAAACTCTAACTCAATAGAAGATGTTAATCATAGTCTTCATGAATACAGAGATTACATTATTGGAAGAATGGGGCTTCCTTATCGTAAACATGATATTTCTATAATTTCTATAGTAATGGATGCCACGAATGATACAATTAGTGCTTTATCTGGAAAGCTAGGGATGATAGCTGATGTAACTAGCAATGCTATATATTCTAAACTAGTTTTTTCAGATGAAAAGAAAGAGATAGATTAATGCGCCATTTAATTGACAAATTACATAGTGAAGGGGTTTTAAGTAAATCAGAATTTATTAGTTTAATAGATAACTTTGATAAAGATGATATGGATTATTTATTTTCCATATCCAGAAAAGTAGCAGATAATGTATATGGTAAAAGGATATATGTAAGGGGATTGATAGAGATATCAAATTACTGTAAAAACGACTGCCTCTACTGTGGGATAAGAAAAAGTAATAGAAAAGCAGACCGCTACCGGCTGAATAAAGAAGATATTTTATCATCTTGTGAAATAGGTTATTCGCTAGGCTTTCGTACCTTTGTTCTACAAGGTGGGGAGGATTCATATTTTACAGAAGAAAGATTAGTAGATATTATATCTTCAATAAAGAAACTATACAGTGATTGTGCGATTACACTTTCTCTTGGAGAGAAAACATACCAGGAGTATTTAAACTATTACAATGCAGGAGCAGATCGTTTTCTACTTAGACATGAAACAATAAACAGTGAACATTTTGAAAGATTACATCCCATATCCCTTAGTTTAGATAAGAGAAAATCTTGTTTACATGATATGAAAAGAATTGGTTATCAAATAGGAACAGGTTTTATGGTTGGTTCGCCATATCAAACATCCAAACATCTTGCTGAAGATTTACTATTTATAAAAGAACTTGATCCACAAATGATTGGTATTGGTCCTTTTATACATCATCAGGATACACCCTTTGCAAATTTTCCAGACGGTAAGAGGGACCTAACTCTATTATTAATAGGGATACTAAGAATAATGATACCAAGTGCACTAATCCCATCCACTACAGCCCTAGCAACAATTGATCCTTATGGAAGAGAATTGGGAATATTGGCAGGTGCCAATGTTGTTATGCCAAACCTCTCACCAGCCAAGGTGAGAGACAAATACTCTCTTTACCACAATAAGCTTTCAAGTGGACCAGAAGCCTCTGAGAACTATTATGCCTTACAAGATCGAATGAGAAAGATAGGGTATGAACTTGTGGTTGATAGAGGGGATTATAAGTTAATGTAG
>CAZUDG010000043.1:5363-17301 GCA_964618775.1 uncultured Lachnospiraceae bacterium
GAGAAAGATAGGGTATGAACTTGTGGTTGATAGAGGGGATTATAAGTTAATGTAGAATATTGCAATTATCTACTTATATGCTAAAAGGAGAAGGTAAATGAGTCTTAATGATACACCCAGAGCAAATAGATTACACATAGGTATCTTTGGAAAAAGAAATAGTGGTAAGTCTTCTCTAATTAATGCTATTACGGGGCATAATACTGCCTTGGTTTCTGAATATGCTGGAACAACAACAGATCCAGTATATAAGACTATGGAGATATATCCCATCGGACCTTGTGTCCTGATTGATACAGCAGGATTTGATGATGAGGGAGCACTTGGTCAGCTAAGAATTGATAAAACAAAAGAAGCTGCAAACAAAACAGAGATTGCCATAGTGGTATTTGATGGAGAGACTAAATCAGATACAAAGTATCATATAGAGAAGGGCTGGATAGATGAATTTAGGAATAAGAAGGTGCCTGTAATTGGGGTGGTCAATAAATCGGATTTAATTGATGATTCAAATTCACTTGTTAATGAAATTGAAATTTCAACAGGTATTAAGCCTTTTCTTGTAAGTGCCTACACAAAAGAAGGTATCTCAAATATTATTACACAAATCACACGTAAACTACCTAAGGATTATGATCTTATAACTATAACAGGTGGGATTGTAAAAGATGAAGATGTTGTACTTCTAGTTATGACTTCTGATATACAGGCTCCAAAGGGAAGACTAATACTTCCACAAGTTCAGACAATTAGAGAGCTTTTAGATAGAAGATGTGTAGTTTTAAGTGTGACAGTAGATAAATTAGATAATGCATTAGCGGCCCTGTCAAAGCCGCCTGATGTTATAATAACGGATTCTCAGGTTTTTGATAAAGTATATGAAAAAAAGCCTTATGAAAGTAAACTAACATCATTTTCAGTATTATTTGCTGGATATAAGGGAGATATTGATTATTACATAGAAAGCGTGAAAGTAATTGAAAGTTTAACACAAGATTCAAGAGTTCTTATAGCAGAAGCGTGTACTCATGCACCTCTTGAAGAAGATGTAGGAAGAGTTAAAATACCAAGGTTACTTCGTAATAGAATAGGTGAAAAACTTAGGGTAGATATAGTAAGTGGTAATGATTTTCCTCAGGATCTTTCACAATATGATTTAATCATTCATTGCGGAGGATGTATGTTTAATCGCAAATATCTTCTTTCTAGAATAGATAGTGGGGCAAAACAAAACATACCTATGACAAACTATGGGATTGTAATTGCTTATTTATTAGGAATACTTGATAAAATCAGCTTGAAATAAATCAAATGTTTTATTTTCTTATTAATAGGAAGAGTAGAAGGGATAAAAACTATGTATGATGTAAAATCTATGAAGGCAAATGAATTTATTGATCATGGAGAGGTTTTAGAATCTATTGAACAAGGGAAAAAACTAGTTAGGGATAAAGATGAAGTTGACAGGATATTAGAAAAGGTCAGCCAGTACAAGGGTCTTACTCACAGGGAGGCAGCAGTTTTACTAGAGATAGACGATGACGATACCTTGGAGAAGATGTATAAAGTAGCTAGAGAAATTAAAGAAGAAATCTATGGTAAGCGGATTGTTCTTTTTGCACCTTTATATCTTTCGAGCTATTGCGTGAATAACTGTAAGTACTGTGGTTATAAATGTACTAATAAAATCAAAAGACACAAATTAACTCAAGAGGAACTAAAAGCAGAAGTAAGAGCTTTAGAAGCAATGGGCCATAAAAGACTTTTGCTTGAGGCAGGAGAGGATGATAAGAATTCACCTATAGAATACATACTAGAATGTATTGATACAATATATAATGAAAAATTCGAAAATGGTGATATTCGAAGAGTAAATATAGATATTGCTGCAACAACAGTAGAAAATTATAGAAAACTTAAAGATGCAGATGTTGGTACATATACATTGTTTCAAGAAACTTATCACAAACCCACATACTTGGATATGCACCATGGTCCTAAGGGTAATTATGAATGGCATACTGAAGCTATGGATAGGGCAATGGAAGGAGGTATTGAAGATGTTGGTATAGGGCCACTATATGGTTTATATGATTATCGTTATGAAACTATAGCTTTATTAATGCATGCAGAACATTTAGAAGCTGTATCAGGAGTTGGGCCTCATACCATATCTATTCCAAGACTTTTGCCTGCAGAAGGGGTAGATTATAGTTCTTTTCCACACTTAGTTAATGATAGGGATTTTAAAAAGATAGTAGCAGTTATAAGATTAGCCGTTCCATATACAGGTATGATACTTTCTACTCGTGAAAGTATTGAATTAAGAAATGAACTCTTAAAAATAGGAGTATCGCAAATGAGTGCAGGTTCTTCTGTTGGAGTTGGTGGATATGCTAATAGACATATATATGAAGAGGGCAGTCATGAAGAAAAACCTCTTCCTTTCGATGAAGATATAATTGAAGAAAAACCTCAATTTGAGCTTGCAGACCATAGAGCACCTATAGATGTAGTCAAGTCTTTAGTAAGAGATGATTATATCCCTAGTTATTGTACTGCTTGCTATAAACTAGGAAGAACTGGAGATAGATTTATGTCTTTAGCAAAAACAGGAGAGATAAAAAACTATTGCCATCCTAATGCCTTATTAACATTTGAAGAATATTTAAGGAATTATGCTGATGAAGAACTTAAAGAGATGGGACAAGAAATGATAGATAGAGAAATTCAAAATGTTCCAGATGAAAAGAGAAGAGAAAAGGCAATTAGCCATCTCAAACGTATTAGAGAGGGTGAGAGTGATTTGAGATTTTAACCTTATAAGGTAGTATAAATCAGAAAGCTTGATAAGAGGTTTATTATGTATCTCAAATGTTATGCCTTTGTCTGGATAATAGTGTGAATTTGTATCTAAAAAACACCGGAAGACCAAGTTGTGGGTCTTTCGGTGTTTTAATGTTATCTTAATTTTTTATTTGTTTATTTTTCTTTTAACGTATGAAGTGTGTAAGACGTCATGAGCTATGTGACTACCTGGTTTTTCAAAGAAATCTTCGTATAGATGTTTAATGGCTGGGTTTTCATGAGATTTTCTAATAGCCATAGTCTCATCTTTAGTGTACAAAGCAGCAGCTCTTTTAGCCGTTACATCTGTAAAGTTTCTTATAGAACTAGAAACTTGAGGCATTCCACCTCCGTTAACACAGCCCCCTGGACATCCCATTATTTCAATAAAATGATAATCTTTTTCTCCAGATTTCACTTTATCTAATAAGTCTTTAGCATTAGATGTTCCTGATGCAACTGCTACATTTATAGTCATTCCTGCCACATCATAAGAAGCTTCTTTTATTCCTTTTAAACCCCTAACTTCCTTAAAGTCTAAACTTGGTAATTCTTCATTGGTTAAAGTTTCAACAGCAGTTCTAAGGGCAGCCTCCATAACTCCGCCTGTGGTACCAAAGATTGCAGCAGCACCTGTGGATATTCCAAGAGGATCATCGAATTCTTCATCTGGCAAGGATAAAAAATCTATATCTGCTCGACCAATTATTCTAGCAAGTTCTCTTACAGTAAGAGAAATATCTACATCTGGCACACCAGCAGCATCTTGATCGTCCCTAGATACTTCAAACTTTTTAGCAGTACAAGGCATAATAGCAACCATAAAGATATCTTTTGCTGGTACACCTATTTTTTGGGCATAATATGTTTTAGCTGTTGCTCCAAACATTTGCATTGGAGATTTACAACTTGATAAGTTATCAATCATATCTGGGAAGTAATGTTCACAGTAATTTATCCAACCTGGTGAGCAGGAGGTTATCATAGGAAGAGTACCGCCATCGGAGATTCGTTCAATTAACTCATTGGCTTCCTCTACTATGGTAAGATCTGCAGCAAGGTTAGTATCAAAGACTTTATCAAAACCTAGTCTCCTGAGTGATGCTATCATTTTACCTTCAACGTTGGTTCCTATTGGCAGTCCAAAAGATTCTCCTAAGCCAACACGAACAGAAGGTGCTGTTTGCACTATTACAAACTTATCAGGGTCAGCTATAGCATCTAAAACTTCCCCGGTTTGGTCTTTTTCATATAGTGCTCCAGTTGGACAAGCAACTATACACTGGCCACAAGAAATACAACTTGTTTCAGCAAGGCCCATATCAAAAGCTGAGGCAATGTTAGTATCAAAACCTCGACCATTTGGTCCAATAACTTGAACATCTTGTGTGTACTCACATACTGCAGTACATCTTCTACATAGAATACATTTATTGTTATCCCTAACCATGTGTATGGCAGAAGTATCTACATCATAATTATGTTGATAGCCAGAAAAATAATCTTCATCTGTTACACCTAAATCATGACTTAATTTTTGTAATTCGCAATCGCCACTTCTTACACAAGACAAACATTTATTGTCATGGTCAGAAAGGATTAATTGTAAAGTTCTTTTTCTAGAGCTAATAACATTTGGAGAATTTGTTGTAATTTCCATACCTTCACTAATTGGATAGACACATGAGGCAACTAGGCTTCTTTCGCCTTTAACCTCAACTACACATATTCTACATGCGCCAATTTCGTTAATTTCTTTTAAGTAACATAAAGTTGGTATTTTTATATTTGCAAGTTTTGCAGCCTCAAGTATGGTTGAACCTTGTGGAGCAGAAACATCCATACCGTTGATTTTCACATTTATCATAATCATTTATATAATCACGCCTTTCCTCAAATTAATGAAAACCATTACTAGTAAAATGGATAGCACCAAATCGACATTTGTCCATACAAGCACCACATTTAATACATTTGTCCTGATCAATATAGTGAGGTTTTTTAGCCTTACCAACAATAGCATGAGTAGGACAAACTCTTGCACATAAGGTGCAACCAGTACAAAGGTTTTCTTCTACTACATAAGACATTAGATGTTTACAAACTCCAGCAGGACATCGTTTGTCTACTACATGTGCTTCATATTCACTTCTAAAGTTAGTTAAAGTGGACATTACTGGGTTAGGAGCAGATTGCCCAAGTGCACATAAGGAACTTTCGTGAATGTGATTACTAAGTTCTTCTAATTTATCTAAATCTTCAAGGGTACCATTACCACTTGTGATATTTTCTAATATTTCTAATAGACGCTTGGTTCCAATTCTACATGGAGTGCATTTACCACAAGACTCATCAACAGTAAACTCAAGGAAGAACTTGGCAATGTCAACCATACAGGTGTCTTCATCCATAACAATTAGACCGCCTGACCCCATCATAGAGCCAATTTCTACTAGATTATCATAGTCAATAGGAATATCGTAATTATCTATTGAAATACAACCACCGGATGGGCCACCAGTTTGAGCAGCTTTAAAACTCTTGCCCTCAGGTATACCACCACCGATTTCTTCAACTATTTCACGAAGAGTTGTTCCCATAGGAACTTCAACTAGACCTGTATTTTTAACATTACCTCCCAAAGCAAACACCTTGGTGCCTTTTGATTTTTCTGTTCCCATAGATGTAAACCAATCAACTCCATTTAAAATAATAGGAGGAATGTTAGCAAAGGTTTCAACATTGTTTAATACAGTTGGTTTGCCAAAGAGTCCTTTTAATGCAGGATATGGTGGACGAGTACGAGGTTCACCACGATTACCTTCAATTGAAGTCATTAGTGCAGTTTCTTCACCACATACAAATGCTCCAGATCCAAGTCTGAGTTCAAGATTAAAGTCAAAACCACTATCAAAAATATTCTCTCCTAGTAATTCATATTCTTTAGCTTGGCTAATTGCAGTTTCTAATCTTTTTATTGCAAGAGGATATTCTGCACGAACATAGATGTATCCTTGACTTGCACCGATAGCGTATCCAGCTATAGTCATGGCCTCTATTAACACATGTGGGTCACCTTCTAAAATAGATCTATCCATAAATGCACCAGGGTCACCTTCATCTGAATTACAGCACACATATTTTTGGTCGGAATCATTCTTTTTAGTAAAGTTCCACTTAATGCCTGTAGGAAAGCCACCCCCTCCACGGCCTCTAAGATTACTATCTGTTATTACTTGTATTACATCGTCAGGGCTATAATCAGTTAGAACTCTACCTAAAGCCTCATATCCGCCTGTTCCTATGTATTCATCAATTGAGCTAGGATCAATTACCCCACAATTACGAAGGGCAATACGATGTTGTTTTTTATAAAAAGAAGTGTCATTTAGAGGTTGTATACCTTCTTTTGTAATGCTTTCATCATATACTAATGCAGTTACGATTCTTCCTTTTAATAAATGTTCTGAAACAATAACAGGAACATCTTCTTCAGAAACCATAGAATAAAATGTAGCACCTGGATATACAATAACAATAGGACCAAGAGCACATAGTCCATGACAACCAGTCTCAACTATAGAAACTTCTTCTGATAAGTCATGTTTAGCAACTTCATTTTCGAATATAGTTAAAAGTTTTTGGCTACCAGAAGAATTACAACCTGTTCCGCCGCAAACTAAAACATGTGAACGATACATAATCTAATTCCTCCCACCTGTGGTTTTTTGTACTGCCCCAATTGTATACTTTATTACTGGTTCTCCATTAATCAAGTGAAGGTCTACAACTTCTAGAGCTTTTTCTTTTGTCATATTAATATATGTTACTTTTTCTTTGTTTGGTTCTATAACCTCAACAATTGGTTCATATTGACAAAGGCCTATGCAACCTGTTTGGTTAACTTTCACATTATCTAGATTATTCTCTTGTACAGCATTTGATAACGCTGTTAAAACAGGTCTAGCACCACTGGCAATTCCACATGTTGCCATTCCAACCACTACTCTGGTGTCTGTATGATCCTCGCTACGAAGTGATACTTGGCCTTGCATTCTTTCCCGAATAGTCCTTAATTCTTCAAGACTCTTCATAATAATTACCCTCTCTTTATATGATATGTAATAGAAATAGTCGATTGTTTACAGATGTAGTATAATACGCAAAGTATACTGCTTACTAGATATATTCATTGTTATTGATGTTGTTGTGGTGTTCATGTAAATAATCTCTAATAAAGTTAGAAACTTCAGGAACATCAAACCTAACATCTCCAAGAATATCTTTAAGTTGTCTTGTGTCTAATATAAATTTCTTATCCTCTAATTTGTATGTATAAATAAAATGAATATCAGGATTCATAGTTATTAATAAATGAATTGTGCTAACTATGTCGCCAAGAGGCATCCTGTCAATATGAGAAAATACAAACTTAGCAGAAACAATAGTTCCTTTTTTCAACTTTGAGTTTATATAGAAACTGCCTCCAGTAATTAGTGCCGCTTGCCTAAAAAAAGGGATACCAAGTCCTATACTTCTAGTTGTTCTTGTAGTATAGAAGGGATCCTTTATTTTTTTTAATTGTTCTGTTGACATTCCATATCCATTATCCTCAATTATTACACTTAAAAGATCTTCTTCATGATTAATATCAATAGAAATCTTTATAAGATTGCCTTGTGCTTTAATAGAATTTTGGACGATATCTAAAATATTTAAAGAAATCTCTTGCACTATAAAAACTCCCTGTTTTATATACACATATTAATAATCTTACCTTATACTAAAGATAAGTGTGTCATTGAAGTGTCGTTGAATCTGTTATTCTTACTCATATCGGTCTAAAATCTTCTGTATATCGTTAACTTTTAGGCGACCATGTACATCATCATTAATCATCATTACAGGTGCTAGACCACATGCACCAATACAACGACAACCATCTAATGAAAACTTACCGTCTGGAGTACATTCACCATCATTAATATCTAGAATATCTTTGATTTTCTCATAGATATCTCCGGCTCCCCTAACATAACATGCAGTACCCAAACAAACAGATATTTGGTATTTACCCTTTGGAGTTAAAGAAAATTGTGAATAAAATGTCACTACACCATAAATTTTTTCTAATGAGATACCTAGTTCATCAGATATCATAGTCTGTACTTCAATAGGAAGATAACCATATATATCCTGTGCCTTTTGTAAAATGGGCATTAATGCTCCTTTTTCATCCTTGTGTTCACTAATTACTTTAATAAGTTTAGATTCTTGTTCATCAGTGCCATTAAAAGGGACTTTTGATTTTGTTGAAGTTGAACCCATTTTGAACCTCCTTTTTGATTTGTTTTGGCATAACTACAAATATTATATCACAGTATGATAAAAAATCCACAATCTTTTGCAAAAAAAACAAGTATCTTTGTGATTTTGTAATATATTTTGATAATGGCTCTATTGCAGATGAAATTCCTAAGTGGTATACTAAAAACAAATAAAACGTGACAAACATATACTCATTAATAATTATATTCATGGGAGGAAGTATGACAATACAAGATGTTAGGGATATTTTGGAAGCGAAAATTATATATGGAGAAGAATATCTATTAAAAGACGTACATAATGCTTGCGGTGCAGACATGATGAGCGATGTATTGGCTTTTGTTAAAGATCAGTCAGTGTTACTTACTGGTTTGTGTAATCCCCATGTTATCCGAACAGCTGAAATGATGGATATAATATGTATTGTTTTTGTAAGGGGGAAAATGCCAACAGATGAAATGATTGACATGGCAAAAGAGCGAGAGATCGCTTTACTATCTACTAATCATAGAATGTTTACAGCTTGTGGAAATTTATACAACAGTGGTTTAAGTGGAGGTGAGCCTGTTGAACAAACATATTCATCTAACTTATAATATAGACCGTGAAGACTTTACAAGAGCTGGAGAAGCCGCAAGTGATGTAAAAAGAACACTTAAGAAAATGAATGTCAATCCAGATGTTGTAAGAAAAGTTGCAATTGCATTGTATGAAGGTGAAATCAATATGGTAATTCATTCTTATGGAGGAGTGATTAATGTTTATATTTTGCCAGAAGAAATAGTTATGGAGCTTGAAGATACTGGTCCAGGTATAGAAGACATAGATAAAGCTATGGAAGAAGGTTACTCAACAGCTCCCGAAAGCATTAGAAGTTTGGGGTTTGGGGCCGGTATGGGATTACCTAACATGAAAAGATATGTAGATGAAATAGCAATCAAGTCCGAAATAGGTAGTGGAACAAGTGTTAAGATGAGGGTGAGCCTATAGATTAGGAGGAGCTTATGAATAGTTTCTTTACAGCAGTTAGACTAGAAGAAGACTTGTGTATGGGATGTACTAACTGCATAAAAAGATGCCCAACACAAGCAATTCGCGTTAGAGATTCTAAAGCCACTATAAAAGAGGAATTTTGCATATCTTGTGGAGAATGTATACGTACATGCCCTTATTATGCAAAAAAACCAATTTTTGATTCTTTGGATAAAATAGCAGAATATGAATATTCAGTAGCATTACCAGCACCTTCATTATATGCTCAATTTAATAATTTAGAGGATATTAATATTGTATTAAATGGTTTAATTAAAATAGGTTTTGATGATGTATTTGAAGTGAGTGGAGCGGCAGAAATTGTATCTGACTTGACAAGAAGGTATATAAAAAACCATAAGGATGAGTTTCCTATCATAAGCACAGCTTGTCCTTCAGTAACTAGACTAATTCAAATAAGGTTTCCTAATTTAATAGATCATTTATTACCAATTATCGCACCTATAGATTTAGCTGCTCATTTGGCATTGGAAAAAGCTATGAAAAAGACGGGATTGTCAGCTGATAAAATAGGTATAGTGTTTATCTCACCTTGCCCTGCTAAATTAAGTGCAGTAAAAGATCCTATGGGCATTGAAAAAAGTGATGTCAACCTTGTTGTATCAATGGAAAAGGTATATCCCAAGCTTTTAGCAGCTATGAAAGATATTAAGGATAAAGATGATTTGGAGGACCTTACCATTTCAGGAAAGATAGGTATAAGTTGGGGCGGTGCAGGTGGAGAAGCAGGCGGGCTTCTTAGTGATAATTATTTAGCTGCAGATGGAATTGAAAATGTAATAAGAGTATTAGATGATTTAGAAGATGAAAAGTTATCTGATATAGAATTTATCGAATTAAATAATTGTAATGGGGGTTGTGTTGGAGGAGTTTTAACAGTGGAAAACCCATTCTTGGCCAAGGTTAAAATAAAACGCTTAAGAAAATATATGCCTGTAGCAAAAAGCCACCTAGAAGAAAAAATAGAAGAAAAAGATTATATGTACTGGAGCAAGTCTCCCAAGTATCTACCAGTCTATCAACTAGGAGAGAACATGCAAGAAAGTATTCAGTTACTAGCCCAAGTTGAAGGGATATTAGAAAAATTCCCTGATTTAGATTGTGGTTCTTGTGGTTCCCCTACATGTAGAGCTTTAGCTGAAGATATTGTAAGGGGAGAAGCCAGTGAAAGTGATTGTATTCATATAATTAGAAAATATATTCATAAACTATCAGAAGATATATCCATGATAGACACCCATAGAAAAGGTAACTCAAATAAAGAACTATAATTGTAGATATAGAGATTCGCAATTATCTAATATTATTTTATAAATAGACCAGGAGGGGATTTATAATTATGACTGTTAAAGACTTAATTAATGAAAATGTATTTCAACTAATTAATGAAGGTGAATTAGAAAAAGATGTTGCTACTCCTTTTTGTTGTGATTTATTAAGTATTGCAATGAGTAAAATGCCAAAAGATAGTGCATGGGTTACTATTATGGGTAATATGAATACTATAGCAGTTGCATCACTAACGGAAGCGTCTTGTATAATACTAGCTGAGGGGATAGAGTTAGATGAGAGTTCTTTGGAGAAAGCTGTAGAACAAGGAACAACCATTTTTTATACAGATATTCCAATCTTTGAAGCAGCACTAAAGGTCTACAATTTAATTAACAATGACTAGATTATATTATGATTTACATATTCATTCCTGCTTATCCCCTTGTGCTGCAGATGATATGACGCCAGCTAACATTATAGGTATGGCGGCGATTAAGGATTTAGATGTAGTTGCATTGACTGATCACAATAGTTGCAAAAACCTTTCATCCTTTATAAAATTTGCCGATAAGTTTAATATAATTGCAATCCCAGGAATTGAACTGTGCACTATAGAAGATGTTCATGTTCTTGGCTTGTTTCCAACCTTAAATGATGCAATAGAATTTGATGAATATATTTATAATAAGTTATTTGATTTTAGAAATGATCGAAAAATTATTGGCAATCAATACATATGTGATGATAATGATGAGATAGTTGCTATGGAAGAAACACTTCTTATTAATGCGGCCCTAATTACTATAAATGAGGCTTATGACAAAATTAAAACACATAATGGTATTATGATTCCTGCCCATATAGATAAGCCGTCTAATAGCTTGCTTTCAAATTTAGGATTTATTCCAAACAACTCTAAGTTTAGCTGTGTAGAAGTAAAATATAAGGAAAGACAAGATGAAATTATAAGAAACAATCATTACTTAGAAAAATGCAATATTATATATAATTCTGATGCCCACAATTTATTTGATATTAATGAAGCAATTAATTATATAGAAGTTGAAAATGTAACAATACCAGATATACTAGAGGCAATTAATACACATTAAGGGATCATTCAGCGATTTGCTAGATATAGCCTTAATAATAATTAAAACAAATGATAATGTTGAGATTAATTTAATAACTTTAAAATCAGTTAAAGCCTGATATTTAGGTGATTTGTGTCACAAATGTTTTACTTCTTTTGAAATTAAACAAAAAAGTTTTAAAAATTTGTTGACAAACATTTTTAATTATGTTAAGATATCTTTTGTTGGCTCAAAAAAACAGCAAACAAATTTAGGGGCTAAACCCCTGAAGTTAGCAGTATTGCCAGCGAAATGAACCTTGATAATTAAACAGTAAAACAACCCTGAAAATTCAAAATAAAGGA
>CAZUDG010000044.1:0-1742 GCA_964618775.1 uncultured Lachnospiraceae bacterium
GGCAAAGAGGGCTTGTATAATGTGTTAATGATGGAAGATAAACATAATGTCCTTGCTTTAGGAGCGGGCGCCCTCTCTAAGTTTGTGTCTTATGATAAACCTAAAATAAGACGGGTGGAAAATGTTAAAAGTTTAAAAGACTATATTGAACGTATAGATGAAATGATAGATAGAAAAAAGAAGTTTAAAGAAGAGTTTTTATAAATAGGAAATTGCGAAACGGATTGTAATCATATCGGAATTGTACATAAGAACAAAAACGGGGTTCCGTTGTTGGGGATCACAAAAGTCACCCCTTATTTTGTTCTTATGCACAATTCCTACTGAAGGAATCGAGTTTCGTAATAAAAATATTGATAAAATAAATGGAGGGAAATGATGATAACACAAAGACCGAAGGGTACCGGGGACTGGTATGGACCTAATATGCACAAAAGAACAGAGATTGAGCAATTAGCAAGGAAGTTATGTAAAACTTATAATATTAAAGAAATCATAACTCCTGTGTTTGAACATACGGTTCTTTTTCAAAGAGGAGTCGGAGAAACAACAGACGTAGTGCAAAAAGAGATGTATACTTTTGAAGATAAGGGTGGTCGGAGTGTTACCTTAAAACCAGAGGGTACAGCGGGGGTAATTCGTGCATTTCTAGAGAATAGTATGTTTAACGAAACGCAGCCAACTAAACTTTTTTACATTACACCTGCTTTTCGTTATGAACAACCACAAAGTGGTAGACTTCGCCAACATCATCAATTTGGGGTTGAATTTATTGGTTCGAAAAGTCCTCTAGCAGAAGTTGAAGTGATTTCTTTAGTAACTAGATTTTTAGATGAAGTAGGTTTAAAAAACACTAAACTTCATATTAACAGTATAGGGTGTGGCTCTTGTAGGCAAGATTATAACAAGGCATTAGTAGCCTTCCTAGAAGAACACAAGGATGATTTGTGTGATACATGTAAGGAAAGAATGGATAAGAATCCACTTAGAGTGCTTGATTGTAAAGTTCCTTCTTGTCAGGAAATTGTTAAAGATGCACCAAGGACTATTGATTATTTGGATGATGAATGTAGAGAGCATTTTGATGAACTTCAAAGCCTTTTAACCAAGTTAGATATATCTTATGAAGTTGATACAAGTATAGTTCGCGGACTTGATTATTATACCAAGACAGTATTTGAGTTTGTTAATGAAAAGGGCTTTACCTTATGTGGTGGAGGTCGCTATGACAAACTAGTTAATGAAATAGATAAAAAACATGATGTTCCATCTGTTGGTTTTGGAATGGGTATAGAACGAATACTTCAATTTTTAGAAGAAGAAGGAGTTGAGCTTAATCCTGAGCCACGTGTTGAACTATATATTGGAACCCTAGGAGAAAAGGTTAAGGCTGGAGCTTATAAGATAGTAGATTCCCTTAGACAAGCTGGCATCATAGTAGAGACTGATTATATGGACCGCAGTGTTAGAGCACAAATGAAATATGCTAATAAACTTGATGCAAAGTACACTATTATAATTGGTGAAAATGAATTAAACGAAAACCTAGTAAGAATTAAGGATATGGATTCTGGTGAGCAAAAAGATGTTGTACTTGATAACATTGTCGAGTATTTTGTTAACATGTAACGGTGGCAGGAATTGGGTATGGTAAGTAAAAACGGGCTCCGTTGCCGCAGAACGCAAAAGTCGCCCTTATTTTACTTACCATGCCCAATTCCTATCGGTGGTAAATAATCCGG
>CAZUDG010000044.1:1842-4882 GCA_964618775.1 uncultured Lachnospiraceae bacterium
CCACTGTATGAAGATACTGAGATGGTTTTACTTGACACCCATTATTATGGTGGAATTAAGAAATACCAATGGGTTGCAATTCCTCTTGCAATTCATGGTGTGGTAGTTAAAAAAGATGGTAGTGTAATTAATATTTCAGTGGGAGAAGATGATAATGATCCTGTGTTTGGTGTAAGTGATTTGTTAATCCATTTATCAGCTGATCAAATGCAAAAGAAAGCATCTCAAGTGGTTCATGGAGAAGCTCTTGATATTCTAGTGGGAAGTATGCCACTTAAAGGTGAAAAAAAGGATGCGGTTAAAGCTAACATCCTCAAATTAATTAAAGAAAAATATGATTTTGAAGAAGAAGATTTTATTTCAGCAGAAATTGAAGTAGTACCAGCTGGTAAGGCTAGAGACTATGGATTAGATAGAAGTATGGTTATGGGCTATGGACAAGATGATAGGGTTTGTGCATACACTTCTATGAAAGCGATATTTGATGTGGATAAAACAGATAAAACTGCCTGTTGTATACTAGTTGATAAAGAAGAAATAGGTAGTGTTGGCGCCTCAGGTATGCATTCAATGTTCTTTGAAAACACTGTTGCAGAAATTATTGCTTTACAGGGCAATTACTCTGACTTAACTCTTAGACGTTCACTACAAAATTCCTTCATGTTGTCTTCAGATGTTAATGCAGCCTTTGATCCAAACTATCCAGAAGTTATGGAGAAAAGAAATTCAGCTTACTTTGGTAAAGGAATGGTATTTAGTAAATACACAGGTTCAAGAGGTAAATCTAATTCTAACGATGCCAATGCAGAATACTTGGCTAAACTACGTAATATTTTAGATGAGAATGATGTATCATATCAAACAGCTGAACTTGGTAAAGTAGACCAAGGTGGCGGTGGAACTATTGCATACATTATGGCAAACTACAACATGGAAGTAATAGATAGTGGTGTAGCTGTTTTAAATATGCATGCTCCATGGGAAATAACAAGTAAGGTTGATATATATGAAACTATGCGAGGATACAAAGTGTTCTTAGAGAATATTAAATAATAACAAACAATATATTTGTTCAGGTAAGATATTAGGAGGTTTAAATGGCAGAATCAATGCAGGGCTTAAAAAGAAGTCATAGATGTACAGAACTATCTAGCTCCAACATCGGTGAAACAGCAACAGTAATGGGTTGGGTGCAAAAGTCAAGAAATAAGGGTGGTATAATATTTGTAGATTTGCGTGATAGAACGGGCTTACTACAAATTATATTTGAAGAAGAGGATATAGGAAGTGAAGGATTTAAAAAGGCTGAAAAACTTAAAGCAGAATATGTAATAGCTGTAGTTGGAAAAGTTGAAGCTAGGTCAGGAGCAGTTAATCCAAATCTTGAAACAGGTGATATTGAGATTAGAGCTAATGAGATTCGCATATTATCAGAATCTGAAACACCTCCATTTCCTGTTGAAGAAGATAGCAAAACAAAAGAAGAACTTAGGTTAAAATATAGATATATAGATCTTAGGAGACCAGACTTACAAAGAAATCTAAAAATGAGAAGTGAAGTTGCAACTAAGACAAGAAACTTCCTTGCTAAAGAAGGATTTTTAGAAATTGAAACCCCAATGCTTACCAAGAGCACACCTGAAGGTGCAAGGGACTATTTAGTACCAAGTCGTGTCCATCCAGGGAATTTTTATGCTCTACCTCAATCTCCTCAATTATTCAAACAATTATTAATGTGCTCAGGTTATGATAGGTATTTTCAAATTGCAAAATGCTTCCGGGATGAAGACCTACGAGCAGATCGTCAACCAGAGTTCACCCAAATTGATATTGAGTTATCATTTGCCGATATGGATGATGTAATAGATGTTAATGAAAGATTATTAAAAGGGATTTTCAAACAAGTATTAGATATTGATGTAAAACT
Organism: uncultured Lachnospiraceae bacterium; assembly: GCA_964618775.1. Taxonomy (GTDB): domain Bacteria; phylum Bacillota; class Clostridia; order Lachnospirales; family Lachnospiraceae; genus JAAYRG01. The sequence continues at coordinate 3,770 of CAZUDG010000044.1, forward strand.
GCCAATTGATAGAATGACATACAAAGAAGCTATGGAACGCTTTGGTTCTGATAAGCCAGATACAAGATTTGCTATGGAATTAGTAGATGTTTCAGAAGTGGTTAAAGACAGTGGATTTGGAGTCTTTTCAGGAACAGTAGAATCTGGTGGCTTTGTTCGTGGAATTAATGCCAAAGGCCAAGGAGATATGTCAAGGAAAAAGATTGATAAACTTATAGACATATCTAAAGATTTTGGTGGCAAAGGCTTAGCCTATCTATCAGTAAATGATGATGGTACTTATAAGTCTTCATTTGCAAAATTTATGTCAGAAGAAGAACTAACATCCCTAGTTAATGAAATGGAAGGTCAACCAGGAGACTTATTGCTATTTGTGGCAGACAAATATAAAGTTTCTTGTGAAGTTTTAGGAAGTCTAAGGCTAGAACTTGCAAAACAACTTGACTTAATTAACAAAGATGACTTCAACTTCCTATGGGTAACAGACTTCCCATTACTTGAATACTCAGAAGAACAAGATAGATATGTAGCAATGCACCACCCATTTACCATGCCATTAGAAGAAGACCTTCATTTACTAGACACTGACCCAGCAAAAGTTCGGTCAAAAGCATATGATATTATTTTAAATGGCACAGAGCTAGGCGGTGGAAGCGTACGTATCCATCAAGGGGAAATACAAGAAAAAATGTTTAAAGTACTAGGCTTTTCTAAAGAAGAATCCTATGAACGTTTCGGATTTTTACTAGACGCCTTCAAATACGGAGTCCCTCCTCATGCAGGATTAGCATACGGTCTTGACCGTTTAATAATGTTAATGGCAGGCGAAGACAGCATCCGTGACGTAATAGCCTTCCCTAAAGTAAAAGATGCCTCCTGTCTAATGACAGATGCTCCAAACACAGTGGACCCTAAACAATTAGACGAACTAGCCATAAACATTGTAGAAACCCCAGAAGACTAATTACTTGATTTAAATTATAAATAATTTTAGAGACCTATTATACTTAAAAGTATGAAGTGGTCATAATAAAATAATAAGGGTGACTTTTGCTCAGCTTTTAAGCTGTTTTTGAAGCAAGGTCATCCTTCAATTTTTGTATTCCTAGCAGA
>CAZUDG010000044.1:4982-7516 GCA_964618775.1 uncultured Lachnospiraceae bacterium
CTTTTAAGCTGTTTTTGAAGCAAGGTCATCCTTCAATTTTTGTATTCCTAGCAGAGGTAAATGGTCATAAGAACATAATAAGGGTGACTTTTGCGCTCCCCAGCAACGGAACCCTTATTATGTTCTTATGACCATTTCCGAAAGAGACTAAAAAGACTACAAAAATTCTGTGTTGAATTATTAGACTCTTCATTGTATAATAGTTTAGTGCAATAACGTGCGAATGCGCAAAAATAAAGTGGAGGCATATGTATAATGATTTGGTCCAAAGAAGAAACCATGACAAGGGTAGAAATCGAAGCTATACAATTGGAACGACTAAAGGAAACTGTTACTCGTATGTATGAGAAAAACCATCCTTACCGTGAAAAAATGATAGAGGCAAACATAAAACCTGAGGATATAAAAACATTAGATGATTTAAAAAGACTTCCTTTTACAACAAAAGACGATCTTAGAAAGAATTATCCGTTTGGTTTTATTACTGCTCCTAGGGAAGATATTGTCAGAATACATGCATCATCAGGAACAACAGGAAAGCCTACTGTAGTAGGATATACCCAGAAGGATTTAGATACTTGGACAGAATTAGTAACAAGAATTGCTGTTATGGGTGGAGCAAGCAAAAATGATTTGGCACAAATTTGCTTTGGATATGGAATGTTTACTGGAGCATTAGGACTTCATTACGGCCTTGAGAACTTAGGAGCTGTAGTAGCACCTGCATCTTCCGGTAACACAGAGAAGCAGATTATGTATATGAAAGATTTTGAAACAACGCTGCTTGTTGCAACTCCGTCTTATGCATTACATATAGCTGAAGCAGCAAGGTCTATGGGAATTGACCCAGCTAAAGAATTAAAAGTTAAAATTGGCCTATTTGGTGGCGAAGGAATGACAGAATCCATGAGGGATGAAATGCATCGCTTATGGGGCGAAAACATGAAAGCAACCCAGAATTATGGAATGAGTGAATTAATGGGTCCTGGTATTTCAGGGGAATGTTTAGAACTTCGTGGAATGCATGTAATGGAAGATAATTTTATACCAGAAATTATTGATTCTGAGACTGGTGAAGTATTAGCAGAAGGTGAAGAAGGCGAACTAGTAGTTTCTTGTATTAACAAAGAAGGTTTTCCTATTATTCGTTACCGTACTAAGGATATATCAAAGCTCTATTATGAACCATGTCCTTGCGGAAGGACCATGGCTAGAATGGCCAACATAATTGGTAGAGCTGATGATATGTTATTAATTAGAGGTGTTAACGTATTCCCAAGTCAGATAGAAGAAGTATTGCTTAAAATAGAAGGAATTGGACCTCATTATGAAATAATAGTTCGTAGAGAAAACCATCTAGATAGTTTAGAGGTAAAAGTAGAATTATGCGATGATAGTAAGCTTGAACTATATGGTCAGCTACACGAATTAGAAAAAGAAATCACAAGTAAATTACGTACAGTTTTAGGTCTAACAGCTAGTGTAAAATTAGTTGCTCCTAATAGTCTAAAGAGATTTGAAGGTAAAGCGAAAAGAGTTACAGACTTAAGGTAAGAACTGTTAAAATCGAAAGGAGTTACTAAATTGAGTAAGAAACAAATCATGCTAGGAAATGAAGCATTTGCGAGAGGTGCATATGAAGCGGGAGTTAAAGTCTCGTCTGCATATCCTGGAACACCTAGTACTGAAATAAGTGAATATATAGCCACATATGATGAGATTTATGCAGAATGGGCTCCTAATGAAAAGGTAGCTTATGAAGTTGCCCTTGGAGCTTCCTTCAGTGGAGTGCGTGCTCTTGCTTCAATGAAACATGTTGGGGTAAATGTTGCAGCAGATCCAATGTTTGCATCCTCTTATACAGGAGTAAATGGTGGTTTAGTATTAATTGTTGCGGACGATCCAGGTTTATATAGTTCCCAAAACGAACAAGATACAAGAGCATTGGCAAGAGCAGCAAAGCTTCCAGTGATTGAACCATCAGATAGTAATGAAGCAAAAGAATTTGTTAAGTTTGCTTATGAGCTAAGTGAAAAATATGACACACCTGTTATAATCAGAAGTACTACTAGACTTTCTCATTCTCAAGGAATCGTAGAATTAGGTGAGAGGTTAGATGTAGAAGATAAACCATATAGTAAGAATGTAGCTAAATATGTTATGGTACCTGCAAATGCTAAGAAGCGTCATTTACTTGTAGAAGATAGAGAAAACAGGTTAATAGAAGATGGATCTGATTTCCATATTAACAAAGCTGAATACAATGATTTGAGCATTGGTATAATCGCATCTGGTATCCCTTATCAATACGTAAAGGAAGTGTTCCCAGAAGCTTCTGTGTTAAAACTAGGAATGGTAAATCCCCTTCCAAGAAAATTAATTGAAGAATTTGCAGAAAAAGTGGATAAACTATACATAGTAGAAGAATTAGACCCAATTATTGAAGAGCAAGTTAAGTCTTGGGGAATTGAGGCTACTGGCAAAGAAATATTCACGGTACAAGGTGAATATAGTGCTAACCTTTTAAGAAAAGC